>NZ_JBFHKV010000127.1:0-12056 GCF_041595215.1 Stieleria sp.
ACACCAACGGTTGCCGGATCCCGTTCCGTTGAAACGTCCGGTCCTCAATTTCAATTGGAACGGATACAAAACGTCGTGGCGTCTAGGACTTCACACCGATATTGATGTAGGCGTGAACGTGCGGGGCACCGCGGAAATGCCAGACCAGCGACGGGCCTTCGACACGCCAAATGTCCCAGACCTTGTCGTCGTCCAGATCTTCTTCCTGATAGAACGCCATGTGAAGCTGGTCGAGCCCACCGCTGCTCTTGAGAATCGCCATCACCTCATCGACGTCTTCTTCTCGATAGGGTGCCAACAAAACTTTCAACGTCGATTCGACCAGTTCTTTTTGATCGTTCGCCAGTTTGCTGACGGCGATGCCTGGGAATTTACCACCGGCGCCTTGTAACTGAACCGCGGTTTCTCGGGGTGCCTTTTTCAGCAGCGCCGCTTCCGCTTGATCGGCATCGAGTGCCTGGAAGACTTCGTTGGTCTTTTGGGTTTGGTAGAAGAACAGGTTGTCGCTCGGATTCTCTTCACCGTGGCCATAGACGATCGGTCCGCCGAATGCCGCCTTGTCTTCCCGATTCCCGTCGGCACGCATCGTCAGGTGCCGCCCAGTCATTTCGAATTGGAACTGGTCGGTGCCTGGTTCGCCGAAGATGGCGACACTGTAGTTTTCCATCCCGCCGTCATCTTCATCCATCTGCTGGATCAAACGCTCGTAACCATCCTTGGAGGTGATGTTGCGAACGATTTGATCGATCAGGGTTTGTTGTTGCTTGGAAAACAAGTCGTCGCCGATGGTCACTTTGGTAACGTGCCAGTTCGCGTTGATCTTGCGGCGGTCTTGGTGATCGAACGGTCGCCAGATCGCCTTCTTTTGTTTTTCCGAAAGCGATGCATAGAGTTCGGCGACCACGGTTTCCGCGGACGTCTTCGATGTCGCGGCATGAGCGAACCGTGGGTCGAATAGACCCGCCGACGCGACTCCGGCGGCAACGGCTCCTCCAAGTTTGACAAAGTCTCGTCGGGCAACACGCTGGCCATTGCGACGCGTTTCGGGACGGTTCATGTTCATCTCTGTGCTCACTGAAAGATTGGGGGGAAGGTCCAGGCGGGAACCGTCGAAGGACGGCGGAACGATTTCATCTTAGCAAGTTGCCGACTGTGACGCACAATTCTTGGTGATGATCCATTCCCAGCATGCCCACGCTTCGTGGGCGTCGCTTCCCACACCCAATTTGATTTTGAGTGCGCTTCGTCGTTTCGTAGGGCATGCTGTGCATGCCAATGGGCCGTCAGGCACAGCCTGACCTACGCCGAAACTCGAAACCAGAAAAGCTGAAAGGTAGACACACTCACCATTCGCAATCAATCAAGCCACCCTCCCCGGCAGGGAAGGGTGAACAAAACGGCCCTCCAACTTTTCTCGGGCGTTGCCTACTTGTCGCGGCGCGTCAAAATCACCTGGTGCGGGCCTTGAGTCTTTCCGTCAAAGACGACGTCGACGGCGAGGGTCATTTGCCCCGCCGGGAGTCGGAGATCGGTCTTGTGTCCGCGCCGCTGTCCGGCGGGGATTTCGAGTGTCTTGGTCAGCTTCCCCACGGTAATTGTCGCGGTTCCGGCCGGTGGGTCGCCCGCAAAAACAACCTCCACCTCATAGCTCCCTGCCTCCGGGGCCTCCAGCAACCAGACACCGTTGGAATTGCCCGCCCAAGGACGCCCCTGGATGTGCCGCCAGTCCTGACGCGTCAAAACACTACGTAGCTCGTGTTCAGTCCCGATGACGATCCGCGGCGGCGCGTAGTTGTCCGGCCGTGTCGAACTGACATCTTTGAACCAGGCTTCGTATCCGCGTTTGAGTCGCTGCACCACGTCGGGGTGTTGCTGGGCAAGATTGTTGGTTTGACGCGGATCCTGGCTCAGATCGTAAAGCTGAAAACTGGGATCGCCGGCAAAACTTTCCTTGCCAAACCCACTCGGGTGAACAAGTTTCCAGGGTTCTTCATGAAGGGCAAAGTGATGGTAGCGTTGCGGCTCGTTCCCTCGATGGGTTTGTAAAACGATTTGGCGTTTCGGCAAGGTCGTGGCGTCACCGGTCAACAGCGGCAGAAAGCTTCGCCCGTCGAGCTTGTGTCCATCGGGCACCTCGATTCCGCAAGCATCCAGCAAGGTGGGAAGCAGATCGATGTGCGCGCACAGCACGTCGCTGCTGCGACCGGCTTGCACCTGGGCGGGCCAGTGAAAGACCAGCGGCGACCGAATGCCACCGTCATCGACGGCCGCTTTCATGCCACGCATGTCGCCGACGTACCGCATCGTGTTGGGACCATTATCGTTGAGGTAAACGACAATCGTATTCTCGCTCAACCCGAGTGCGTTGAGTTTCTTGAACAGTCGCCCGACATTCTCGTCGATGTTGGTGATCATTGCGGCGATCCGCGCCAGCTTGTCACTCTCCTGCTCCAGCCGTTTCGGATTCAGTTTGTTGACCAGGATGGGTGAAAAATCGACCTTGCGATACTCCTGGTACAAGGCTTCGGGCACGTCGTGAAAGGGTCCGTGCGGTGCGTTGGTGGCAATGTAGGTAAAGAAGTTTTTGTCAGCCTTGGCACTCTGTTCGATGAAATCCATCGCGGCATCAAAATAGATGTCGGTGCAGTAGCCTTCCATGTGTGTTTCTTCGCCGTTCTTGATCAGCGTCGGGTCGGTGTACTTGCCTTCGGCGCCGATCGGATCGGAGGGTTGGCCGATGCCGCCGCCGCGATGCACCAGAGAGTCTTGAAAACCCTGGTCCATGGCGCGGAGCGGATAATTGTCGCCCATGTGCCACTTGCCGTAGATCCCGGTGCGGTACCCGGCGTCTCTCAAGAACTCGGCGATCGTGACTTCGTCGGAGTCCATCATCGCTCGACCGATGTAGGTGTCGATGCAACGGGTGCGGTAGTTGTATCGGCCGGTCATCAAGCAGGCTCGCGTGGGCGCGCAAACCGGACTGACATAGAACTTGCTCAGGAAACCACTGCGACGGTGCATCGCATCCAGCTCGGGCGTTCGGATCACCGAATTCCCCATGAACCCGTAATCGCCGCCTCCCTGGTCGTCGCTCATGATGACAATCACGTTGGGACGTTCCGCGGCGACGGCACGCGTGGCGTAGACTCCCGGGACGAAGACGCCCAGGCAACAAACGATCGCGAGGACAACGATCGCCGGGACAATGGGTTTTCTCTGCATGGAGTTTCTCAAGGATAGGGGCGACCGCCCGGTAGGAAGATGGGTGAAGCATTCGACGCGGATCGTTTCGTTCGCACCATCGTAACCCAGTCGGTCACGCTGTGCGTGACTGCCGATGCGTAGACGATTGGCATGCACAGCATGCCCTACCAACTACCCAGCGACGCCTCGACGGATCGGCGTCCCGGCCGGAATGCCATCGGTTATAGTGTGTTGTGCCATTGCAGCGGTTCACTTCCCTCGCCCGAGCGTGCAGGTCCGATGAGAATTCCAACCCTGATCCTTGTTGCCGCCAGCTTCGGATTCAGCGCCGGTGCGCCGTGCCTGGCGCAGTCCGTCCCGTCGGCGAAACAACTGGAAAACTGGCGACAGCGTTTCCCGGATGCGGATACAAACCGCGACGGCACGCTGACGATCGATGAGGCGAATCGGTACCGCCAGAAGATGTTGTCGCGAGCGACCGGGCAAGGCAATGCCGGCGGCGCAAACCGGGGAGCGCCGCGCGAGTTCAAGGTCAATCCCGGCTGGGACCAGGAACATTTTCCCGAACACGCCGTTTGCTACCTGCCGCCGCAGGAGATCAAAGCCATTTTCGAGCAGTCGGTGAAGGGAAAACAACCCGCCGTGGTTGCCTTTGAAAAACCCCGTGACGGCGCGCTGCGGATCGTCGGCACCGGACACAGCTTCATGGCGCCGGGCTATCGGACGTTTCCGATCATCTGCAAAGCGGCCGGCATGACGCAACCGCTTTACACGCACACCGGGGGCGGGATGACCGGCAGCACACGCTACAAGTGGGAACAAGAAAACGGGATCTTCGATTTCGAAGGCCGCCCCGAACCGAAACTGCTTGCATCGATCGCCAACGCCGAATGGGACGCCATGATGTGGGGGCCGTACTTCAACGACCGACCCGCTTATTATTCGTGTTGGATCGATTTCTGTTTGAAGTACAACCCCGACATGAAGTTCTACTTGTCCGACGCTTGGCCGCAGCTGTATCAACTCGGCACGAATCCGAAGTCGGAATCTTTCTTTACCGAAGAAGTCTTTGATCGACTCGGCGCGGAACGGCGAGCAGAGTACTCGAAGCAAGTCGAGGTGCTTCGCCGACAGTACCCCGACAAAATCTTTATCATGCCGACGTCCGACGCGATGGTCTTAGCGGCCAAGGCTTACTTGCGGGGCGAGTTGCCGGGCGTCGAGGGCATCCACCGTGTGATCGGCGGCAAGGAGCGTTCCTTGTGGCGCGACCAACTGGGACACATCGGTCCCGGTTTTGATCGACTGGAAGGCTACGTGTTCTATGCCACGCTGTATGGAAAGTCGCCTGAATTGATTGAAGCCGACATCCCGTTCGACGGGAACGCGTCCTTCCCCGGCCCCCAGCTGGATCGAAAGTTTCGCCAGATCGCCTGGCAGGCCGTCATCGGCCACCCGCTTTCGGGCGTCACGGGCGACCACGGCGACGACACCCGTGACCGCTGAGATCAGTTCACGCTGGGGTGCCAAATGCTGTCCAGGACGTGCAGCGTTGTCGCGGTGACTTGGGCCGATTCGTCGCCGGCGAAGACTTCGATCGTCGGCTTTTGGCCGGACGGAAAAATGCGGTCGCTAATCACGGCTTCGCCATCGTTGATGAACACTTCGATCGAAGACCGATCCACCAACAGCCGCAGTGAGACTTCGCCATCGAGGACGCGCGCCGGCGCCTCGTGGCGTCCCGAAAACGCTTGGTGAAAGGCGACGTTGCCGGATTTCCGCCGATCCACGTAGACCGCACCCGGCTCGCGATCGTAGCCGACTTCGGTGAATTCATCGTCGCCGGTGCGAATCCGAAGCCCGACCGAGCGGGCGGTGCCGGGCTTCAACGTCGTCTCAAGCTCAAACACCCTGTCCGTCAGTTCCCCCGGCTTGGTCACCGCGACCGGCGGCCAAGTCGCCCCGTGTGTCTGGATCGATCGACTGTGGATGCGCAGCTGCTGCAGTTCTTTCACCGGTCGTTGCACCAGGACGTAACCACCGGAGTCATCGCCACCGGAGTCATCGCGACCCGGTGTCTTCCGTAAACTCAACGTGCGTGGCACCGACATGCAGCTGCGCCAGGGCGACGTCGGGACGAGGCAGGTTTGCCAGTTGTTGAACCAACCGATCCAGATGCGGCGTCCATCGGACTGCGGGATGTCGGACCAACTCACCGGCGCGTAAAAGTCTCTTCCGAAGTCGACCCACTTGGCCTCCTGCATCGCCGTGAACCGGGTGCCGTCGAAATGGCCGACAAAGTACTCGCCGCCACTGCCGCCGGCCACGCTGCCGCTTCCCATGTCGACCTCCAACACCCACAACGATTTTCCCTCGCCGCCTTCGACCGGCAATTCGAACAGGTCCGGACATTCCCAGTTCGACTTTTGTGCCACACCCGCGGGGCCGAAACGACTCAGTTCGCTCCAGTCTTTCAGATTCTTCGACGCATACAACACCACGACTTTTTCTTTGGCGAGCGAGACGACCATGACCCAGCGATCGGTCGCTTCGTGCCAGAACACTTTGGGATCACGAAAGTCGGGGTTGTCGATATCGAGCACCGGGTTACCGGCGTACTTCGTCCAGGTCCTGCCGTTGTCGTTGCTGTAGGCCAAATTTTGGACCTGTTTGCCGTGGCCGTGACCGGTATAGATCGCCACCATCGCGGGCTGGTCCCCGCGGCCGAATCCCGAGCTGTTGTGATGATCTACCACACAGCAACCGCTGAATGCCATGATGCCGTCGGCTTCGGGAATCGCCAGCGGCAGGTGTTGCCAGTGGGTCAGGTCGGTGCTGACGGCGTGGCCCCAACTCATGTGGCCCCACGAGTTACCCGCGGGATTGTATTGGTAGAACAGGTGATACTCGCCGTCATGAAACACCAGCCCGTTGGGATCATTCATCCAATTGATTTCAGGGCTGAAGTGATATTGCGGCCGCAGCGGCTCGCGCAGGTAATCAGCCGATTGTCGATAGTTGGCGAGCTGGTGCTCCAGATCAAAACGTTTCGGCGGATCGTCGGTCTGGACCAGATGATCGACCAGCAGATGGCCCCATCCGCCGGTCGCACGGTCATAGATGCGAACACGCGCTTGCCGCCCCGCAAACTCCCCCACGTCCCAAGACGACCATTGCAGTTCCTCCGACTCGGCCCCGCTGGCAACACGCACCGATGCGCCGTCGACCAGCAATTCGATACCGACGCTGTCTTGCCGGGCACCGCCGCCGATCAAAAACGCCAGATGGCGGCGCCCGATCGTAAACGGGGGACTGGTGGCGGTCCCGGTCGTCGCGTCTCCTCCCACGAACGTGTTGATCAGACCCTGACCGCGAAATCCTGACACCGGCATTTGATTGGCAAGGGTGCCAGATGCCGGCTGCGCACCGAACGCCTTCCCCGTGATCGTCCATTCGCCGTAGGAATCGGATTCGAAATCATCGATCAACAGATCCTCACCGATCACCGCTTGCGCCGAACAGACGGATGCGACGATCACAACGAACAGGATTCTCACAACGCTCATTGGCAAAACTTCGTTGGACGGCTTGTCGGGACTGTCGGATCTCGATGCAGGACTGAGAGATCAGCAAACCGGGCATTCAGGGTTTCATCAAATCGTCGGGAAACGTCATCGTCGCGCCCGGTTGTGAACACACGTACGACGCCACCGCGATCGCATTTCGGTTGACGGTGTCGATGTCTTGCCCGCCGAGCAGCCCCAGGGTGATCGCGGCGGTGAAGGCATCGCCCGCGCCGACGGTGTCCGCCACCTCGGTGGGAATCCCCGGAAGATCGCTGACCTCGTTGTCGGAAACGATGGCCGCGCCATCCGCCCCGCGTGTCAACGCGACGTAACGCAACTGATGCCGCGCGGCCAGTTGCCGCATCACGTCCACGTCGTCGCCGGACAAACCGTTGATCCGGGCGAGCAGGGGCAGCTCGTCGTCATTGAGTTTGAGCACATTGGCCAGCGCGAGCGATTGCTGGATGACGGAATCGTCGTAAAAGGGCTCACGCAGATTCACATCTAGAATCCGCAGCGCCGATTCCGGTGTCGCCTGGACGAACTGGTTGATCGTTCGGCGTGACGTTTCACTGCGTTGTCCGAGGGTGCCGAAGCAGACCGCGTCGCACTGCGCCGCGACCTTGCCCAAGGCATTGTTCCAGACCAGATGATCCCAGGCCGAATCGTCGGCAAAGTGATAGCTTGCCTTGCCATCATCATCGAGCTGGACGTCGACTTTTCCGGTCGCGTGTTGATTGACCTGCAACACCGAGGTGTCGACGCCGCGTTGTTTCAGCGATTCGATCGCCTTGCGTCCCAAATCATCCTCCCCGACGGCACTGACCATCGACACCGCGGCGGCGCCACGCGACAACTCCGACGTGCTGCACGAAAAATTGGCCGGGGCACCTCCGAAACGGGGTCCATCAGGAAAAACATCCCAAAGAATTTCACCAATCCCAACAACCTGATGCACAACCATCACTCCTCCGCGATTCCCGTTCGGGTCTGCATGTCCTCCGGAGAAACGCCTTTCGTCTCCGGCACAAAGAACTTCACCCGTTCCACTGCAGCACCATCATACCGCAGAAGGAACCCAGAATTACCGCCCCTCGACCACCGCTCTGTTCAAAACGGCACGGGAGTTGTTTTGCACAGTCCCCATGCACCACAACGAACCGATTCTGCCGACCACCACGCATGATGGTATTGATTTACCGGATGTCCCGGCCGAGCACTCCCCCCTCGAACGGGCCGCGTGGCAACAGGGTTTGGAGCAGGAGGTTCTTTGGTTGTTGACCCAAAAAGTCTCGTCAATTCGCGAAGAAATCTATGATCGGGTCGACGAAATCTTGTTGCGAACCACGTTGGAAGCGACCGGAGGGAACATCAGTCAGGCGAGTCATCGACTGGGAATCAGTCGGCCGACGCTGAGAAGCCGGCTTCGCCAACTGAAGATCGAAATGCCGACGTCGTGATCGTGATGGAAAACTTCTTGCCAAACCTTGCGAAAGACTTTGCCACCGAACACCCGATCAGCTTTGAAGTCTTGGGACGCGATGAAAAAACCGCTCGTCGATCATTGCCCCCCAACCGTCGGACCGCCGGTGTGTGGTCCGACACCGTTGAATCGCGGTCCGTGATCAGCCCAGACCCTGGCGCCAAGGATCTGTGGACAAACGAGACTCAGCCGCCCTGCGAAATTGGTAAAAAAATTTCCAGTTTGTACGGCTGTCAAAATGAATCGAAGCAGCGAGACTGAACATGAATTGGCGTTCAACCGCTGCGGCGCATGGATCATCCTCACGCAATCAAAAATTAATGAATCAACCCACGACTCCCGTTAATCGCCACCCCGATCACGCCGTGTTGAGCGGCTCGCACGTGGGGGCGGAACCGGATTTTGATGTCTCCGAATTTGAACGCAAACTGCTCGTCCGCCAGCTCCGGATTGACGATTACGAAGCCTTGGTGAGGATGCAATTGCGTTGTTTTCCCGGCATGGAACCGTGGGGCCGCGACCAGATCGAAAGTCAGCTCAAGTACTTTCCCGAGGGCCAGCTCGTTGTCGAATGTGACGGACGCGTGGTGGCCAGCAGCAGCAGCCTGATGCTCGACTACGACGACGACCTGGAGTGGTGCGACTGGAAAAAAACGGCCGATGCGGGCTACATTCGCAATCACCGGCCCAAGGGCGACACGTTGTACGGCATCGAGATCATGGTCGATCCCGATTTTCGCGGGATGCGACTGTCACGTCGACTCTACGATGCTCGGAAAGAGCTTTGCCGCAGCCGAAACGTGGAACAAATGATCGTCGGCGGACGCATCCCCGGCTATCACAAGTATGCCGACCAGATGAAGGCGTCCGAGTACGTCGATCGCGTCATCAACAAGTCGATTTTTGACCCCGTCTTGTCCGCCCAGGTCGCCAACGGGTTTGCGCTGGAAGGGTTGCTGAAAGACTACCTGCCCACGGACACCGAAAGCTGTGGCTACGCGACGTTCTTGATCTGGCGCAACCTGGAGTATTCGCCGGTCAGCAAACGACGACACCGCCGCACTGTCCGCCCGGTCCGCATCGGTGCGGTGCAGTACCAGATGCGAGCGGTGGCGGATTTTGACGAATTCGCCCGCCAGATCACGTACTTCGTCGATGTCGCCGGTGACTACCGCTGCGATTTCCTGTTGTTCCCCGAGTTGATTACGACCCAATTGCTTTCCATCATCCCCTCGCTGCGTCCCGGCGAGGCGGCACGAAAGCTAGCCGAATACACGCCCCGATTGATGGAAGTGTTCGCAGACCTGGCGATGAAATTCGATACCAACATCATCGCCGGATCGCACTTCATTGTCGAAGACGATCGTCTCTACAACGTCGCGTTTCTGTTCCATCGGGACGGGCGGATCGACAAACAATACAAACTGCATATCACGCCCAGCGAACGCTCGTGGTGGGGCGTGGAAGGCGGACCGTCGATGGACGTGTTCGATACCGATTGCGGCAAGGTCTCGATCCAAGTCTGCTACGACTGCGAATTCCCGGAACTCGGTCGCTTGGCGGCGGGCCAAGGGGCGGACATCATTTTTGTCCCCTACAACACCGAGAGCCGACACGGCTATCTCCGCGTCCGCGCTTGTGCCCAAGCCCGCTGCATCGAAAATGACGTGTATGTGGCCATCGCCGGCTGCACCGGGAACCTGCCCTTCGTCGAAAACGCCGACGTGCACTATGCCCAATCGGCGATCTTGACGCCATGCGATGTCACCTTCGCCCGCGACGGGATCGGTGCCGAAGCGAGTCCGAACATCGAAACCGTCATCATCCACGACGTCGACTTGGAACTGCTGCGACGCCACCGTGAACGCGGCAGTGTCACCAACTGGAAAGATCGCCGCACCGATCTGTACGACGTGACCCAAAAGTGAATCGCTGGCCGCCAGGGCGCCGGGCAACGCTGTGAAGCATTTTTTTAGCGGTAGGCGTCGGGGTTGCGGAACCAGACGGTCCCTGAGCGGCGTCGGCGGGTCAGTTCCCGTTTCGATCCGCGGCGGCGGGTGCATCAACGCTTTCGCAAGAAACGCGGGCGAATTCGATTTCGTAAGCCGCGAAGTCTCGCTCGATGCCCTCCAGGTCCTCCAGAATCGATCGACGGACGGCGCCGCTGGAATCGGTATCGGCAGCCACATCGATCGCATTGTCCACCCCACCGATCAATCGGCGACGCCGTTTCGACAGCGGATCGATGGCTGTCGCGCCCGCGCGGTCGAGCGACTGGTCCTGCAGGCGAAACAGGGCCAATAACTGCTGGTGGAGTCGACCGAGTCGGTCTTCCAGCAACATCGACAGGTAGTGGCTATTTCCCTCTTGGTCATTGACGCCGACCGTCGCCTGTTCGGCAAGTGCGATCGCGTTGAAAAGCGTGTCGTGAATGGATTTGGCAAGATGGCCGGATGATGCAACCATGGCTGAGAAATGCCTTTCCGTGTGGAAATTGTTTTGCCAGGAATTCGTTCACGCGGTCGCGGGATCACCGCAAGACAGCTCTTCACAAAGTGAACGGCAGGCAACATAACCTACTGATACAGGATACTTTGCCGCCAGCGCACTCGCTTGATCGAAGAGCCTGATCGCGACGGCGAGTTCCCCCGATTCGAAGGACTGTAGGGCCGAACGGGCGTACTCCGCCGCCGTCCGCGCGTCGCTTTCGACCACGGCCAGCCATTCGGCGGCCTGCCGCCAACACTGCGATTCCTCGCCCCGCGTGGCCCTGGCCGCCACCCATGCCTGCCGCGACAGCAACCCGCGCAAATTCAGTCGATAGGATCCGAACTCGGTGTCCCAGCAACACCCCACCCAGCTTTCTTGAGCAAGTCGTACTAATGCACCGAGTTGAGTTGACATCGTGGTTGTTCGCGAAAAAGGCAAGGAGCGGATGATGGGAGTGGTCCTGTTCGGCTAAGTTAAACGGTCGCACGTCCCGCACTCTCCGGTACGCAGCTTGCACGACCTGACGCAAATGATGTTCCCATTGAGGTGCCAAATCTTTTGCCACAGGGGCTGCGGCGGTGCATCCACTCCCTTTGTTTTTAATGCCCATTCGTGAAAGCCCTGATCCGCCGAAATGCTTTCCCGATCGTTTGTAGCGCCGCGGTCGTGTTGACCGTCGGCTCGTTCGTGATCGCCTACCGGGCGATGAGCGATCTGCCGGTTGCCAATCAACGCATTTCACTCGCCCAAGTCCGGCTCCAACAGCTCGGTTCGTTGCGCGCCAACCTGGCCGCCGCCACGTCTCGCGTCCGTGTTCTCAATATGGGCGGCGACGATCAAGATCGGCTGGAATTGGCCGAAGCGATTGCCCGGTGCGACCAGCTGCTCGGCGAATTGCAGACCGCAGACCAACCCAATGCACCCTCGTTGTTGGGCCGGATTCACGACGGCGTGGGTGACTTTCTGGAACTGCTGCGATCGGCGAATGTCGCGCAAGGTTCGGTCAGTGACGAGCAGCTGTTGCAATTGCGTCAGGAATCGAAATCGCTACGGTCGCGGCTGGAGTCGCTCGAAGAATTACTCCGCGGCCAACTCGACGAGCTCCGCGGCGTTCTGGATTCGAAACGCCAGGGTGCCCTTTCCGGCTTGGTCGCCGGTCACGCGGTGATGCTGGCCGCACTGGCGTTGCTGTACACCGCGCGGCGCTCGGAACATCACCGCCGCTTGGTCGCCGACAGCAAAACCGCCGAAGCCGATCAGCGATTCGAACTGTTGTTCCAAAGCAGCGGAGACGGGATCATCGTGACCGACGA
>NZ_JBFHKV010000128.1:0-12045 GCF_041595215.1 Stieleria sp.
CAGCGACCCGACCACGATCAGGCAGGCGAGGACACAGATCATCAACGCGCCACGCCGTCGGCGTCTTGGCTGAATCCTCATGATGCGATGTCTCCGTTTTGATGACGTAGTCGCAAGCCGATCGACATCCGCAGCGATCGCCAAAGGGGAGTTTCGGATTCGGCGAAGGGCGTGATCGTTTTGACGTCCAGTTGAATCTGGTTGTCCGTTTCCAATCGCGTCAACACGAGCGTCCGCGGACGTTTGAATCGATAGACTTCGTTTCGAACAACGTCATCACCGCTACGCTCGGTGCGGGTGACGGTCATGTCCGTGAGGGTGTAAACCACCTCGTTTTCGTTGACGGAAAGCCGCAGGGACTGGCCGGCCGTGTCGCCGGAATCCAGCTCCGCTTGATTGGCGATGTGCAGATCGTTGCGGAGTTGACGGCTGAGCTGAAAAAATGTCTGATCGTCCAAGCGTCGATGTCGCGCCAGTGTCGACCAATCAAACGCCTGGTGGACCAAGCCGACGGCAACCATCATCACCGAGCTGCCGATGGCGATTGCGATGCTGAGTTCACGGAGCGTGAATCCGCGGCGTGCGGTTCGGGATCGGGTCAGCGACTTCATTGGTCGGCCTCCTGATCGTTCTCGGCAGGTTCAGCGTCGGCACGTTCAGCCTCGTCTGAATTTGGCTCGTCTGAATTTGGCTCGTTGGGGCTGGATGATTCCGCTGAGGTGGTCGACAGGGGATCGATCCAGGCGACCAGAGTGACCGGCAACGGGTCACCGGCGCGAGTCCATTGCAGCGACAATTCGATGCGTTTCCCGTCGTCGTCGTCGACAAGGGTTCCTTCGATCGTCGCGTCATGCAGAACGTCTGCGATTGCCGGTGACACCGACAGCTGTTCGATCGCTTGGCGTCTGGGTTCAGCCGGCATCGCGATCAGTCGGTCCAGCTGTCCGGACAGTTCATCGGCGGCAAGCTGTTGGTGGCGGGTTTGTTTCCAAATCCGCGCCGAACGGATCACCATCGGGACGGCGACCGAGAGCATCACCAGGGTGACGCCGGCGGCGATCAGCGTTTCGAGCAACACGAGAGCGTTGCGTCGGTCACGTAATCGTGGGTGGAGTGGGTGGAGCATGGAAAGGGGTGGATTAGGCGAGTGAAGTGACCAAGCTGGTCAGGGTTTGCATGACGGCGATCGTGATCCAACCGACAAACAGTCCTAGAACAATGATCGGAATGTGTTGAAGCACGCGGGCCATCGATTCGGCTTTTTGGTAGGCATGTCTGCGTTGTTTGACGGCCAACGTGTCGAGAGTCCAACCGCGGAGTGGCGGCGATTGGATTTTGTTGATCTTGTCGGCCTGGTTCTTGCGGATCAAACCTTGGTTGGCCAATTGAATCCAGATGTCCGCATCGGTCTGGGCATCGGTGCGGGCGCGGAGCAGACGTTTTCGGGTTCGGCGGTCGGGGTGGAACTGGGCCGCGGCGGTCAGTGTCGGCGCGATCGGTGTGCCTTGTCTGGTGGGCACGGCCAGCAATCGCAGCAGACCGGCGGATCGTCGTTCGGCGGTCGTCGGCAGCAGTCGTCCCAGCGGGGAGAGTCGAATTCCACGCCGCACGTCTTCAAAGAGCATCAGGATGCAGGCGCCCAACACGACCAGCAACGCGATCGGAACCACCGCCGCGAAGGTGTCGCTGAAATGGACCAGGGCAAGCATCAGTGGCGGCAATTCCATGGCAAACTCATCGAAGATCTCCTCGAAGGTGGGGACGATAAAAATCATCAAGAACGAAGCGACCAGGATTGCAAAGCAGAGCACGCCGAGGACGTAGCCGAGCATGCCGCGGATGATTTCACCGGCCGCGGCTTGTCCCGCGTCATCGCTTCGTTCCAACAAGAACGCAAACGTTTCATCGAGCGTCTGGGTTTCGATCGCACATTGAATGGCCAACGTGTCGTCTTCATCCAAGACACCCGGCGTGTGCGCCAGTGCGGCGCTCATCGAACTGTCCGCGGCGATCCATCGTTGAAGCATCATCAGCTTCTTGCCGTAGCGGCCGGGATGTTCGGCCGCCAAATTCCGAATCAACGTTTTCGGATCCAAACGTTGCGAGTGGGACAGTGCCAGAATTCGAAGCAGCGCGTTCTGTTTGCTGCGCGTCGAATTGCCGACCAGCCCACTGGGAAGCATCGATTGGAGCAGTCCGGAGAGAAAATTGAACATGTGATCGATCAGGAGGAGAGAGACGAGACCAGACTGACCATTGGCGAAAACAACGCGAGGACGAGAAAGCCGATCATCAGACCGACACCGATGACGGTGAATTGTCCGAGGATGAACGCGACCCAATCCTTGCGACGCATCGACAAGTCACGATAGCTGGCGGCCAGTTCGCGAAGCATCGTTGTGTTGGGCGGCGAGGGGACGGGATGGGCGGACGGTAGGGCGGGGTTGAGTGCAAACAGAAAGTTCGGCGGAAAGATCAACGCGGAACGGGTCCGGTGCAACAGGCTCGCGTCGTGGCCGGCTTGGATCGCAAGGTCGCCGATCAGGCTACGCATCGCGACGTCGGCATTGGATTCGGCGGCGATCTTGAGCGCCCGGTCCAGTTCGATGCCTTCGTCGACCAGTTCCGCGACTTGCAATGCAACCTTGGCCAGCGATTGTCTCATCATCGGGCCGTGCACCGACGTGCCGAACAGCTTTCGTTTGATGGAAGTGTCGCCGATCCAGACCCACAACAGACCCGCCACACCGGACAGAAACGTGCACAGCAGGATGAAGGCCAGCAGGGGATGGGCATTGATCCCTCGCGAGAGATTGATCAACGCCTCGGTCGGGGCCGGCAGTCGCAACCCGAACTCCCGGTACATTTCATCAAAAGTCGGGACCAGGAAGACGATCACCGCCATCAGCAAGGCGATCGCGATCAGCATCAGGATCAGCGGATAGGCGATGGTGCGGATCTTTTTGGTCCGCAGGCTGTGCTGGAAGGCGGACTGTTCGAGCATCGCGGTCAACGCATCGGTCGTCGCCGCCGACGACTGGAGCGTGAGCAGCCAACAATGCTCCGGGAACCGGGCGACAAGCTGCGCGGGAGTCGCGCCTTCGTCGAGGGCGGTGGCGAGCTGACGCAGTGTGTTGCGTGTCCAAGCACTCGGGATCTCTTGGGCGATGTTTCGCAGTTGCGCCGGCAAGTCCTTGCGGGTGTTTCGCACCCGTTCGATGCGCTCGTACAGCGACTTCATCGGAACCAATGTCGTTTCGCCGCGTGGGGCGTCGCCTTTGGATTCAATCTTCATCGGTTCAACACCTCCATGGCACCCTCAGTTTGCAAGATCGCGATCCAGGGCAGAAACGTGGCCAAGCCATAGCCGAGCACGATCAATCCGGCGAACAGCAAACCGATAAAGGCGGGCAGTTTTGTCACGAAGGTTTGGCGACGGTCGCCGGCCAAGAAATGGTAAAACCCGGCCAGACGGCTCAACGCTCTCGCTTGAGACTGTGGGGCTCCGTTGCGGACGATGTTTTCGGCGATCGGTCGGATCGGGAGCTGCGGAGAAACACTGGTGCTGGCCAGCGAGAGCGCCGTTTCTTGGTCGACGCCCGACGTGATCAGCACTGCCAATCGCCGCGATTGTGATTCAGCCGCAAGCCAACGCGAGTAGGCGGTACCGCCGGGAAAGAGTGACAGCAGCGGGCCGTTGACCAGTTTGCGCCAGATCCACCAGCACGCGATCATCAGAATCGGAAAGCCGATGATCCAATACGGCATGGCACCACGGATCGCAATCAACCACCCCGTCACACCGCTGGGGGTCAGCCCCTGTTGGGTGTATTGAGTTTCGATCGACGGAACTGAAAGCGTGCAGAAGATGATCATCCCGAGGTAGGCGAGCCCGGCGACGACAAGTGGTTCTTTAATCGCTTGGCGGAGCGGGCCGGCCGTCGCTTCACGATCAAGCTGTTGGATCGCGATCGACTCGAACACCGGAACCGGATCGTCGGACGCCAGCAACATTCGCGCGATCGCCCGATAACGCTCCGGCAAGTCATGCTTTTCCAGCAACGCATCGGGCGAAAGGTCGCGTCCGACATCGACGAGCAGCCGTTCGTTGAGTTCACGAAGCCGTTCCGCCGTCTCGCTCCCGAGTCCAAAGTCCAACGGAATGTTTAGGCCAACAATGGCGATCGCTTGCTGGTTGAGAGAGAGCAGTCGCGCAGCGGTTGATTCAGACATGAAATGGCTTGGCGGCGGCGGAAGGGATCATCAGGGCAAAAGGCTGATGCGCCGGCGTCGCGAATTTGTCTGATCGATTAAAAGAAAATCGTGAATGTCGGTCGGACGTTGGAGTGGGCAAGACCTTGTTGCCGGGCAGGATCGGGCGCAGAGGCATACGCTGCAGAAATCATTCCGCAGCGTTTGCCCGAAGGGCATCAACAACATAGCCTGGGGTTACGCCCGGATTCGCTGGGGCTCATCCGGTCTCATTGCAATCGGCATGCACAGCATGCCCTACGACTCCTCGGCATGCACAGCATGCCCTACGACTCTACTCGCCATCCGAGCCGGCGAGGATGGCAAGCAGGATGCTTACCCCACTTGGTGGTTGGCACGCGTTCTACTGCACTGGGACGAGTTTGCTGGTTTGGCCCAGCAATCCGTTGGCGGCCGACGCACTGTGATCGAGCAGGAACGGTCCGACGGTGCGATCGAAGTGGTGCAGCAGCACGGTCGTTGCGTCGGGCTCGTGACGCTTCGCCGGCGTGAAGTCGTCATCGTAGCGGATTCCCGTCGACAATCGGAATTCGTCCAGTTGGCCGGTAAACGATCGAGTCGGATTGCCGGCGTGATCGGGATCGGCACCGAGAAACAACGGCAACGCGTTCGGTTTGCGTTTCCCCTTGGCAGGCTTGGAAGCAACCCGTTTGCCGTTGACGTACAGGATCACGTTGTTTCCGTCGTAGACGCCGGCAAGGTGCGACCACTGGTTCAGCGGCAAAGCGTCTTGGCTGATCGCCGAGACGTAGCGGCCGCCCAGGTGCACGTCGAATTGGACGATTCCGTGGTCGGAGAAAAACGCGTACTCAGAGCTTTGTGTTTTTGCGACGATCGCGTCAAAGCCGTCTTGCCGTGTCGGTTTGATCCAGGTTTCGATTGTGAAGGGTCCGGAGGGCAGCTCGAAGGCATCGTCGCGGATCGCGATCGCAGAGGCTTCGTCGCTGACCAGCAGCGATTGATTGGGCGACGAGGCAAAAAAGTCGGCCGGAACCTCGCTCAATTGCAGTCCGATCGGGAACTCCGCCTCGGGCAAGTCGACCGCGACGTTCTCGCCGAGGTAGCGTTTGGCGATCGTCACCGCCGGGTTGCTGGTTGCGACGCCGGCGTTGGGACCGCGACGGATCACGAATTCCACGGTCTTCGTTTCACCCGATTGCAGGTTCATGTGTTGATGATCGAGCGTCGTTGACCATTGGCTTTCCAGCGATTGGCGAGCCATCAGGATCGTCAACTCGACGGGGTGCTCGGCGGGGTTATCGAGTTGCAGCTTGACGACTCCGTTGGCCGATCCGTCGAACGAGAGCATCACGTCGTCGGAAAGTTGTTTCGGTCGAATCGATTGGGCCCGTTCAATCTCTTTCAAAAACTCCGGCGTGAATTGCTTGGGGTCAAACACCGCGCCGACCGGCAGCGACGAGACGGTGATGCGTTTGGGACGCACGGTGACGACGTTGAAGTGATGCAGATGGCCCGCGCCGGGGATCGGCACATCGTTGGGGATGTGGCCGCCGGTGGTCGCCAAGGCGTAGTACTCGATACCGTCCTTGACGCCGTCGTAACGCATCTTGTGGATGTGTCCGGCGAAGACGGCGGAAACATTGCCCGCGTCGGCCAAGCGTTGATGGACGGTGTCCCAGTTGGATCCGGTGTAGCCGCCGCCGATCCAACGCGGATGATGCAAGAACACGAACACGTGATCCTGGCCGGAGAGGTCCTTCAACGCCTGATCGAGAAAGTCGAGTTGTTGCTGGCTCATCTGTTGCAGACGCCCGGCGTTGAACGCTTTCAAGTTGGTCGCCGGGTCGCCTTCGTCGCTGTACAGCACGATGAAGCCGGCGTTCTTGTGGCGGAAGGAATACCAGAGCGGACCGAAATGTTTTTCGTAGTTGGATTCATGGTGTCCCGGAGGTGCGGGGTTGTCGCCGCGCCAGTAGATGTCGTGGTTTCCCGCCACCGGGAACCAACGCATCTTTAGACGATTCATGATCTGTTTGTATTCGTCGGCTTGCTCAAGCCACTCGGGCGTTTCGTTGTACCCTTGGATCAAATCGCCGACGGTCATGACCAGATCGGGGTCCAGCAGATTGGCGTCGGCGACGGCCTGTTCGAGGACTTTCAAACCGGCGGGCACGCCCCCGGTTCGGTCGCCGTAGACGATGAATTGAAATCCGTCTTCGGCGACCGACGGCGCGATGACTTTCGCCGCCGAACGGGTCGTCAAGACACTCGGCGGAGCATCTTGGTCGTGGCGATGGTCACCGGCGCCTTCGTGCGCCGACGCGATCAACGGAAGGAACAGTGTGGTGGCAACGATCAGCGAAAGGCGGGTTACAAGATTCATGGACTCGGTAGAAACAGGGGGGAGTTCACGGAGAGGGCAATCGTCTCCGATGCGCGTCGGAGTCGAGGGAGGATTAGAACGCGAATCCGATCAAGGGAAACGCCTACGGCAGAAACTAAACGGAACCTTCATTCGATTCATCGGGTCCGTTGAGCACTTGAAAGACTTCGGCCAGGGGAATGGAGAGCCCCGGGATCACGTCTTCGCCGTCGAGTGCCTGGGTTTCATCGAGCACGCGGCAGTCGGTCATCGATCGCCACACGGCAACGCTGCGCTGGTCCGGATCAATCATCCAAATCAACTGGACCCCGCGTGCGAAGTAGTCACGACGTTTGTTGGTCATTTCGGTTTGTGTATTACCTGGGCTGACCACTTCGACGACCAAATCGGGGACGACAGCCGGGTACGCGTCCGTGGGGACCTTGCGATCGGGAAGCCGATCCCAGGAGGTGAATGCGACGTCGGGACCACGAATCAATGAGGGGGATAACTGGAAAAAGCCGTCCGGTCCGGAAACGACACCGAGTTTGGCTGTTCGAACGATCCGATTGAGCAGTTCAATCATGACCGCCGCAATTAACGACTCTCGATACCCCATCGCACGCTCCACCAGATAGCCGTCAATCAATTCACACAAGTTGCCTTGCTGGTGCGCCTCCCGCAGTTCATCCAGACCCGCGGGTTCGGCGTTCACGGCGCGGAGTCGATCGGCGGCGATTCCGCCCAGGTCGGCCAGCACGTCGGCGACGCGTTCGCTGACGGTGAGATTCCGCGGCGGATGGGGCGGTGACGAAGACGCGGGTAACGCTTGCGCAGCCGGTGAATTTGCTCCGGCACGGTTGGCGGCCGGCGGTGCGATCGGCGGCGAGGCATCGGGATCGGGTACGGTGCTCATGCCACCAGTTTAGTCTGGCCGGGCCGATGGCGGCAAACGACGGCTATTCCAACTCGATCGTGTCCATGACTTGATACGTCGGCCCAGACTTGTCGAGAAAGCTGGCCATCAGGTGAACTTCGTCGACCACCATTTCGCCGATCTGGATGTCGGCCAGATCTTTCATCGCCTCGACCAATGCATCGCCGCCCCGCCTGGAATTGCTGCGGGTGCGTCCGAGGGTCAGGTGCGGTGTGTAATCGCGTGGTTCGGGTTTGAACCCCAGGTCGGCGAGTTGCTTTTCCAGGCCGGCGACCAGTTGGACCAGGTTTCCGGTGGGGTCGTCCACTCCGATGAAGACGATACGTGGTTTTTCGGCATTGGGAAAACCGCCGGTCCCGGCAAACCCTAATTCAAAGGGTTCAAGGTTGTCGGTCACGCGACGAATCGCTTTGCAAACCGCGGGGACTTCGACGTTGTCGACTTCGCCGAGAAACTTCAGGGTTAAGTGAAAGTTTTCGATCGGCACCCATTTGAAGCTGTCGTCGAGCGGTTTGAGCCGTTTCATGATCTTTCCGGCGGCGGAGGTGACGGCGGCGGGGACCGGAATGGAGATGAAGGATCGGATCGTTTGCATGAATCCAACGCGTTTCTTTACACTGATCGGGAAATGAAAAACTTTGTGCCCCCACCGTTTAAGCCCGACCTGTTGATCCGCGGCGGGCATTTGCAAACGCTCGCATCGCTTCGGGCACCAGGGCAACAGATCGCCGCTGACGCAAACCACGTGGTGGAGTTGCCGGACGGGGACGCCATTGTGCTGCATGAGAACGCAGCGGTCGATGGTGGGGCGGTCGATCGTTGTCAATCGGCTGGTCAATCGGCGGCATCGGATATCGGTCGGACGGGGCCGTTGGCAGATCGCACGTTGGGCGGTCGCACCGTGGTGTTGTTCCACGGGCTCAGCGGTTGTCACGGTTCCCCGTACATGATTCGTTTGGCCGGCCGGTTCGTGCGGTTGGGGTGGACGGTTTACCGCGTGGACATGCGTGGTTGCGGTGCGGCGCGGGATTTGTCGCGGGGCTTGAGTCACGCCGGCCGCAGCGAAGACGTGTTGGCCGCGCTGGATTTTGTCGCACGACGGCATCCGGATTCTCAGCTGGCCGCGGTGGGAGTCTCATTGGGCGGGAACCAGCTGCTGCGTCTGGCCGGTCGGGTCGGTGCGGGGTTGGACGCCCGGCCGGAGTGGTTTGATCGGCTGGAGCGAATCGCGGTGGTCGCCCCACCCATTGATTTGGTCCGCTGCAGCGAAAACATGGAGCGGCTCTCCAGACGGTTGTACAACTACTACTTCATTCGCACCCTGTTTGAACGGATCGCGCCGGCGGTCCGCGAGCGCGAGCATTTCCAGAAAATCGCGTCGCTCGGTCGCCCCAAAACGCTGCTGGAATTGGATGATCGGCTGACCGCTCCGCTGAGTGGTTTCCAGGGGGCTTTGGAGTATTACCGACAGTGTGGGGCGACGCATGTGACCGCGTCCAATCCCGTCAAAACCTTGGTTCTGGCGGCAAAGGACGATCCGATCGTCCCGGCGGATTGTTTCACCAATGCACGCTGGCCCGATCGAACACGCGTGTTGCTGACCGCAACCGGGGGGCATGCGGGATTTGTCGGCCGCCAGCGATCGTATTGGATGGATGATTGTTTGATTGCTTGGCTGAATCGACTTTGATTGTGCTGCCGTTCTTCGTGTAAGCTACTGACTGAGAGAATTGAGTTTCGGGTCGTTTGGGACTGAGGCAAATCAATGGCTGGTGATTACCACGGCTGGGACCAGGAGGGCGACCGCTGGCGTTTCGCGGATACCGTGGGACGTCCCAAAAATGAGTCGGTGTTTGTGATCGAAGATTTCGGGGAACCGACATCTGCCAGGCAGGCTTTGTCCGCGATCATGTCGGCGATGGCTCAATTCAAGAATCGTGTTCAGGTGGTCCAGACCGACAGAAATAATCGATTGATCCGGAAACTCAAGGAAGCGTCGTTGTTGAGAGTGGCCGATATCAAGGTCGGCGAGACGCAGCAGTGGGGCGTTTTGGGCGTGCATCCCAAGCGGCCGACTCCGAAGCGGTCCAAGTGGAAATTCTGGGCGTCGTAGGCTGGCGTCCGTGACGCTCATGACGCAGCGGGCGGATGGGCCAACGTCCTGTTCGGATTGTTGATACCCGCGTCCGCTGGCGACTCGTGTGATCGCGCCCCATGGGGGAACATCGAAGAAACCGACAGGCCGTCTGGCGGACCTGTTTTGAAACGGGGGAGATGAAACGTTGGTTCGGCGACGATCAGAAACGGCAGCTCAGATGCTTCCCAGCCGTACGCCCTTGAAGGTGCCGCTGACGGTCGCCACCGCAGTCGCCTTGATCACACTGGGCGTGACGCTTCAGCCCCAGGCGGAGCGACTTGCGTCACAGGCATCACCGCAATCGATGCCGCACTCCTCCGAATCGACTCGGGATGCCGCACTGAGTTCGCAGACGGCACGACGCGTCGCGCGGGCGCGGTTCTATGACGCCGAAGTCATTCCATTGATTGCCGAAATCGATGACCAAAATCGGTTGGCCGCCGATCGTTGCCTGCAGCGGATCGATCGGACACTCAAGCGGTACCATGCCGGGGTCGAGCCGTTTGTCGAAGACATGACCAGCATCTCCACACGACTGGGCGTGCTGAAACGCATGCCCGGCGGCTGGTGGACGAGCGACGGCCGCGTCGAAGCGTACGTGCAGGACAAATTTGAATCGCATTTGTTTTCCGAAGAAACGCTGCTCGATGACATCTCCACCGCGCTGCTGCAATTTCGTCGCGATGTCGACGCCAACCAGACCTTGATGCTGACGCGCGTCCAGGCGGCGCTGACGACGTCCGACTTGCCGGGAGTGCAATTGGAACAACACGACGCCTTTTTCCGAGAATTGTCGACCGAGCTGGGCCGTTACGCGGCCGGTCAGGGAACGACGAGTGTGGAAAACATGCTCGGCGCCCTGGTGCTCGGCGAGGTCGGTGCGTTTGCCGCTCGATCGGTCGTCACCGGTTTGCTGGTCCGCTTCGCACCCTCGGTGGCGATCAGCTCGGCGGCCGGTGCGAGCGCGACGGTGGGGGCGTCGGCGACCGGTGCCGGCGGCGGATCGATCGGGGGGCCGGTCGGTGCCGTGGTCGGTTTCGGGGCCGGGTTGGCGATCGGTCTGGTGATCGACTGGTGGATGACCGAACGGTTTGAAACGGAATTAACCGGCCAGATGCACATCTACCTGAACGATCTGGAGGCGACCTTGATTTCCGGTGGGGTGTCGAATGGCGATGCGACGACAAACCAAGCAACCGACGGCGCCGCGCGGCCGGGAATCGGTCTTCAGGATGCCCTGCCTAAACTATGTGGCCAATTGCGCGACGCCTATCGTGATCGTTTCTATCAGCAAATTGTCGACGGAGAATCGTTGTGATGATGAATGCCAGTCGCCGTTTGACACTCGCGTTGATCGGGATTCTGACCGCCCTGGTCGCGATCGAGCCCGCGCCCGTCGCCCGGGCTGGATCTCCGTTGGGCGTCCTGTCGGGTACGTCGGTTGCCCGCGCGATCCTGAAGTACTTTGGGAAAGAAGGCACCGAGGAGGCGACCGAATTTCTGGCTCGCCAAGGCGGACGTGAAATGGCCGAGCGCGTCGGCGCCGCGGCCTTGCGGGAAGGCGGCCAAGAGACGGCCGAACAGGTCGGTCGGTTGGCCAGCAAGTATGGCCCCGAAGCGCTCACGGCGCTGGACAATGCCCCCGAGTTAACGCCGCTGTTGGCCGCGCTGGACGAATTGCCCGAGTCCCAGGTGCGGGCGGCCTTGGCACGTCTGTCGGCCGGGCCCGCCGGACGCGAACTGGCCCAGACCGTCGGCCGCGTGGGCGTTTCGGCGCTGCGAAGTGAATTGAAACATCCGGGCGTGGGAGGGATGCTGGCCCGCGTGTTGGGTGACGACGGGGCGGAACTGGCGACCAAACTGACAAGCGATCAAGCCATCGTCGTCGGCCGACATGCCGATGATCTGGCGGCGCTGCCGACCACGCCACGCAACGGCGTGTTGTCACTGTTGCGAAATGATGCCGAGCGGATGGTCGGCTTCATGGGGCGGTTCGCCGCCGACAATCCCGGCAAGACGCTGTTCACCGCCGCGACCACCACGATCATTCTGGCCGAGTCGGAACGTATTCTCGGCGGGGATGAAATCGTTTTTGACGCCGAAGGAAACCCGATCGTGGTCAGCAAGGCCGGCATCGCCGGGCGGACGATGAAGGCCGGGGGTGAAGCCATCGCCCACGTCTCGGTCAATTATCTGCAACCGCTGTTTCTGACCGTGATCGCGTTTGTCGTCACCTTCGCCACCCTGTTTCTGTCACTGAAATTGTGGCACACCCATCAGCGAGAAAAACTGGTGACGGCCGCGACGTTGAAGGAGCCGGAGACGATCGAGGGTTCGGTGGTGGAGAAGAAGTGAGGCGGAATGCTGGGTGAGGCG
>NZ_JBFHKV010000129.1:0-11989 GCF_041595215.1 Stieleria sp.
TAAGCGAAGCACGTGTCTGGGCCAAGCCTTTGTCGGAGGCCGAAGTCCAGGCCAATTACGATCTTCGCGTCTCCAGTGACAGTGCCGATTTACAGGCCTATTGGCCGCTCAGTCTCGGTGCCGGGACGACAGCCAACGATTTGGCGGGTGCCAATGACGGGACGATCAACGGCGGCGAAATTTGGGACACGGTCACGTTGCCCCCGCTGCGGCGCGCAGTGCTCTCGCTTGATGGATCAAACGATGGAGTGCACACCACACTGAATATCAACCAGAGCGCGGTTGAAATCGCGAGCGAAAGTTTTGATTCCGGATCCAGTGCTCTCACCGGCGGCGCGTGGAACATTCCGTTCCACGGCGGCCGCACGGAGGTCGTCGACACTCGCGCAACAGGCGGGGGAACGCACGCTCTGTATATGGATTCACCGGCTCAGCAATCGGTTCAGCTGGATGGAACGAACGACTACATCGATTTGCCCGCGGCTGCGCTGCATAACAGCATCGACTTTTCGGTCTCCTTTTGGATGAAAACAAGCGACACGAATATGATGGCCATTGGCGGCGTCGATTCGTCGAACGCGTCAGAGTTATACCTCTACTATTTCGGTAACAATCAGGCTGAACTCAATACGGGTGCCGGCTTCCGATACTTTACATTGCCCGGAAATTTCAACGATGGCGTGGCGCACCACTATGGGTTGGTCCGAGAGACGTCGGCGAATGAGTGGTATCTGTACTTTGATGGCGCTCTCGCATCCAGTGTGACTGGCGGAGGGGCGCACAATGCTCTTGAGATAAGTGACCTTGAACTCGGACGGTCACCTGCTCATACAACCCTTCTGTACGCAGGTGAATTTGACGACGTCGCAATCTGGAATCGAGCGGTAACGGTTGACGAGGTGATGGACGCGAAAAACGGGCGCGTCACGACAAAAGATCTCGTCGGCCATTGGGAATTTGACGAAGTCAATGGAACGTCGTCCCCGGAAACGAGCGGGCGTTCCAGTCCCGCGACGTTGGTGAATGGTCCCGCGCTCACGTCGAGAGTAACCACCTTTGGTAGAGCGCCCAATGAAGCAATCTGGACCGTGGATGTAACCGAAGTTGCGTCACCGGTTCTGACCTTCCAAAACATCGATTACTTCGACGAAGAAGACTCCTTATTGAATGATTCGTTTCCTGGCAGTGTCAATGGTGATGGCGTTTCCATCAGCGTCGATGATGGAGACACTTGGTATCGGATTTGGGGAACGGCCGCCGAGCTGAACCAACAACACGACCAGTGGTTGCCGGTGACGATAGATCTGGCGGCGGTTGCCGACTCGTTGCCAATTTCGATCGATTCCGTTTTGCAGATCAAATTCCAGCAGTACGACGACGTTGCTATAGGTGCAGGTGGTGACGGTCGCGGATTCGATGAGATTGAGATCATCGATGCCGCGGGGACAACAGGCGCAACGTTCGAAAGCTGGATCTATCCCACTGAGGGAAGCAGCCCTGTCGAATACGTGTTCAGCACCGACAATGGTGGCTTTCGTGACTGGTCGCTCTACCACTTCGATGGTTACTGGCACATCCTTAACGGCACCGGAGGGGCGTACCTCGGTGTGCCCGTGAAATTTAATGAGTGGACACACTTGGCGTTGGTTTTCGATCCACAAGGTGCGAACAAAGGGATTCGGTTCTACGAAAACGGCGTTGAGGCGTACAGCAATACGACGATCGGTTTTGAATCATCTTCCGGTAATCTAATGATCGGCGGTCGAACTGGTTCGACCGAGGGCTTCGCAGGACGGATTGACGAGTTCCGCGTTTGGGATCAGCCATTATCGGTGAGCCAAATTCAGGACCGGATGAACGTTGTCGTGTCTGTGGAGCCCGATGGGGCAACCGATTTGATCGGTTACTGGCCGATGAACGAAGGCACGGGCGGCGTCACACGGGATCTGTCATCCAATAGAAACTCGGGGACCTTGGTCGGTAACGCCACTTGGCCCGCAGATGCGGTTGACCCGAACGAGGCGATTTGGACGGTCAATCTGAACGGCCTCTCCGACGCGGTCATGACTTTCCAGCACACTGATTTTGGTGATGAAGAACAGCCGTTCGCCGCTGGCAGCTATACCGGCAGCGCACCGGCAGACGGGATCTCGATCAGTGCCAACGGTACGACTTGGTACCCGATCTTCAATGCGCCGGATCAACCGCTCGGCCAGAATCGTCAATACAACATCGACCTTGCGGCTGAAGCCGCAGCGGTTGGTCTGACATTGGGACAGATCACCCAAATCAAATTCCAACAGTACGATGAATTCCCAAGTACCACCGCCGGTCGCTCCTATGACGAAATCAACATCGTCGAGAATGTGGGAACGACGATCGAAGCATGGGTGCGACCGACCGGTGGCCCCGACCTGGAGGTGGTCTTCCATACCAACAATGGTGGCAGCGACTGGGGACTGATACACAGCAGCAACATTTGGTTTGTCAGCAACGGTTACAACTATTTGTATACCGGTGTGCCGGTCGACGATACCAAGTGGCAACATGTGGCGGTGACGTTCGCCCCTGCGGGAGTGAGTTTCTACGTCGATGGCGTGCTCCGGTACGAAAACAGTCTTATCGGCTATGACAATTCCACTACCAATTTGACAATCGGCTCCACGGATGGCGCAAGCCAGTTCTATGAAGGTCAGATCGACGAGGTGCGTGTCTGGGATCGTCCCTTGAACGCAGCCGAAATCACGACCAGCATGAACGGTTTCGCTCCGTCCCAGACGCCGGGGCTGATCGCCGATTGGCCCTTCAATGAAGGCACGGGGGTGACGACCGCCGATGCGAGTCTCAATACGAGTCCGGCGACACTCGTCGGTGCGACCTGGACGACTGCGTCAGACGCCAGTTGGTTCGTCACCGGGGATACCAACGCGGATGGTCCTGCCGCACCCATCAGTTTCGTCCCCCAAGACGAGGGCACGTCGACGGCGACGATTCGAAGCAACAAGTTCCCGATCTTCTTCCGTAACGCTTCGCCGACGATCGACGCGATCCCCAACTTGAACGGATTGAAAGAAGGTCAGAAGGTCATGTTGGGTCCGGCAGTCGTGGCAACGGACGTCCGGCTTCCGGTCATCGTCGAAGGCACATTTGCCTCGAGCGATGTGCCCCAGCCCATCGGTCCGGCATCGGGCACGGTGACGACCTCGGATCTTCCTGTCAGCGGTTTGCCGGGTCAGATCGCGGACGTCGATATCCATTTGAACATCCAACATACTTTTGATGCCGATTTAGATGTTTTCCTGATCGCACCGGACGGAACGCGGGTCGAGCTTTTCTCGGATGTCGGCGCTGGAAACCCCAACTTCACGAACACCATCTTGGATGATGCGGCGAGTGTGTCGATCAATGCCGGGACGGCACCGTTTACCGGGACGTTCAGCCCCGAAGGATCGCTGGCGGATTTCAACGGAAGGACGCCCAACGGAGTCTGGCAGCTTGAGATTACCGATGACTCCAACAGTGATGCAGGTAGCTTGATCGATTGGGAACTGTTCTTGACGACCTCCGACGACATCGTCGTGACCGATCCCGGCGAGGACGATCTGCCCAATCTGGTCACCAGTGTGTCGATCACCGATCCGGTCGGTCAGACCACCAGTCTGGTTCGAAATGCGCTCGAGTTTGACAATGACGTGTTGGAACTATCCAGTTTCACGTTGGACGGCGCCACGAACGTGACAACAACCTTCTGGCTAAAGACGGCCAAGACAGGCTTGCAGAGCATTGTCAGCGGTTCGAACGTGAGCAATGACAACGAGTATCTGATTTATCTACAGGGCTCCGTCCTTCGTCTTCAAACTCACAACACCTCAGAATATAGCTGGAGCGGGCTGAATGTCACTGATGATGTCTATCACCACTATGCAATCTCGCGCAACCTGCAGACCAACAAAGCCGAGCTCTTTGTCGACGGCGTTTCGCAGGGGACCAAGGATCTCGTCAATCAGGCTCCGCTTTCCATTAGTAGAGGCGGATTGTTGGTTGGGCAAGAGCAAGATTCTTATCGTGGAGGGTTTAATTCTGCGCAAGCGCTCGTCGGCTCGCTCGATGAGTTGACGATTTGGAATCGCGCGCTCACTGCCGAGGAAGTCAACGAGGTTCGACGCGGCGATATCGACACAACCGATGACAACTTGCGACTGTATTTGACGTTCGACGAGGGTGCTGATCAAACGGCGGGAGATCGTGGCCCCCTGTTGCAAGACGCCATCGTGTTACCCAACGATGCTTCGCTGATCAGCGCAAACGTCTTGGGCGACTCGCCCCGCGGTTATTGGCGGTTGGGTGAAGCCAATGGCGCCAACGCTCACGACGACTCCCCCAATAACTTCACGGGTACGTACGAGAATGGCGCGGTTTTAAGGCAACCCGGGGCACTGACCGGCAATACGGCAGCCAGCTTTGGGGCAAGCAACTCGCGTGTCAGTATTCCCGACAATCCCTTGCTGAGACCGAACGCGTTGACAATCGAAGCCTTCGTGAACGTCCAGGGAGCGACGAACTACGACGGCGTGGTCATGAAGACGTCGACACAGTCCTGGAACGACGGTTACGGGCTTTACTACGAAAACAACGCACTCCATTTCTTCGTCAATCACTGGAGCAATAACCGCGTCTCGTTCGCGATCACACCGAATCAGTTCACGCATGTCGCGGCGACCTACGACGGTGCAAATTTGCGATTGTACTTTGACGGCGTGCAGGTGGCTTCCAAGCCCTACAGCACGGCGATCAACCACTCTACATCCTCGTTGTACCTAGGTTGGGCACCTTCAACGGAGAGTTACAGTTTCAACGGGACAATCGACGAAGTGGCGGTCTACGGCACTGCACTCACGGCTGTGGAAATCCAAAATCATCGCCCACTTGGACTTAGTTCTCCGCAGTGGACGAGCACGACACCACCGTCACTGGCAGCCCCGTTTACGGCTACGGACGATGGCACTTATACGCTGTCGATCACTACGTCCGATGGTGAAGACGGTACGGATCGTTCTTATACGAAATTCGACGTCGCAAACGTGGCCCCGACGATCAATAGCTTGAATGAAACCGACACCGGAGTGACGCCGCTTTCACTCGGCGGTCCGCCGAGTGGTCCACGCGCCGTTGGCACCCCGATGTTCTTCAATGCTCGTGACATCGTTGATCCCGGTGCGGTCGATGGATTCACGTACCTCTGGGAAGTGACGACCAACAACGGTCAAGCGGTGATCACGTCCAGTAAGATCGAGTTCGCCTTCACGCCCCAATTCGCGGGGACCTACACCGTCAAATTGACGGTCGCCGATGCCGACGGCGGCACCAGCAGTTTCCAGGAAGCGTTCAAGGTTAATCCCACACCACGAGTGACGGCGGTTGCAGGCCAGATCCGGCATGCGGTCGTCTTCAACGACGATCTGCTTGAGCTGGATCACAGTGTGCTCAACGGGGCGGGCGATCTGACGACCGCGTTTTGGTACCAAACCACCGCAACGAACCAACAATCGATCCTCAGCGGTGCACGCGGCACTAGCAACGCCGAGGCCAACGAGTTTTGGCTGTCACTGACACCGACGTCGGCACAGATCGCGATCCAGGATTCGAACCGCCTGACGTGGAATTGGGCCCCGACCGATGCGATCAACGACGGCGTCTACCATCACTTCGCACTCGTCCGTGACCGAGCGGACAACACGGCCGAATTCTTCATCGATGGTGTCTCACAGGGCGTTCAGACGTTCGCCTTGCCAACCGATCCGCTAGCCCTCGTTTCCGGTGGACTGGTTGTCGGTCAAGATCAAGATTCTGTGGGTGGCGGTTTCCAAGCGAATCAGGCCATGTTCGGGTCTCTCGCCGAGCTGGCGGTGTGGACGCGATCATTATCAGCAGCAGAAATCGAAGCGGCACGTGACGGCACGATCGACGCGGCCGATGCGGATCTTGGCATTTGGTTGAAGCTTGACGAGGGCACCGGTGAGACCGCTGCCGATAGCGGCCCGGAGAATCTGGATGTCAGCTTCACAGCGAATGCCCCGACATGGGCGCAAGGTCGTGAACAGCTCGAAGTATTGACAGCCGGGGCGCTCGTGACCTTCGCGTCGTCAGACTCCAGTCCCGTTGCGCCGACAGGCTTGCTGCGTGGAACCAACCAGTCGGTGGTTCGACAATACAGTTGGACCATCGGCTTGGGCGGCACGACGGTCGCCACCGGAACGGCTGCCGAGATTCAATTTGTGCCGATCCAGAGCGGTGTCTATACCGCGACGCTGGCGATCGATGAAGTTTTCCTTTCCTACAACCCGCTCACCGAAATCTGGAGCGAGCAGTCACGCCTTTCAAACAGCGAAACGACCAGCTTCACCGTCCAGGCGGCGCCGCCCCTCACCATCGTTGTCCCATCAGCGGCGGCGCAGGAGGGTGACTTGATCACCTTCTCGATCGCGGGATTGCCGACCGTCGACGAACTCGCAACACGCAGCGTGGTCTGGTCCGTGACGCCCAATACGTTTGAAGTCGTGCCGGTCGATAACGCCGAAACCTTTAGCATTCGGGCGACAGCCGACGATACTTACGTCGTTTCGGTGAGCGTCACGGACCTGATCGAATTGACGGGGTCTCCGACGCAATTCGTTCCCGTTCCGTTCGTGCGAACCGCCCAAGACGTGAACGTGAGGGTCGAAAACGCAGCGCCCAGAATGGTCGTCGACAGCGTCGCGGGAACCGAGAACACTCCGATCAACTTGATCGCATTGGTCATTGACGCCGGCGTCAGCGACACGCACACCTACTCGGTCGATTGGGGAGACGGGACTTCGGGATTGGTCGACCAGACCGTTTTGAATGTCACCGCGTATGCCAAGACCGTGCGCGCGGATCAACCGCTGCTTCAGTATCAATTCAATGAGGCATCCGGTTCGAATACCGCATCCAACCTGGGGACGCTGGGCAACTCGCACGATGCGACGTTGCCGGGTACGATCGATTTCGCGGCCGATGGTGTTGTCGGTGGCGCGGTTCAGATCGGTGCGGCGGGGGCCGGTTTCGCGCCGAATGCTGCTGTGCCGGCCGGCGCACTGGCCAGTGGATCGTACTCGATCGAAGTGTGGTTCAAGCCTGACGCGTTGACCCCGACGCAGGACATCCTGTCGGCGGTTGATGCAAACGGATTCAGCTTGCTGCTTGAAACGGCCAGCAGCGGCCGGATTCGTTTCCTGCACCGTGTGCCGGGGGGGAATGCGGGCGGTCAGGATTTGACTTCGTCGTTGACCTATTCTGCCAATGCCTGGAACCATTTGGTCGCGGTCAATGACAACGGCACGATGCGTTTGTTCCTCAACGGCGTCGAAGACTCGGTGACGTTGGTTTCGACTGGCGTCTTGACCGGCGCACTGGACTTCGCCTTCGGGGCACTCGCCGCAGGCGGCAACACGCGGTTGTTTGAAGGATCATTGGATGAAGTCGCGATTTATGACCGTGCCCTTTCGGCGGCAGATGTTCAGCGGCACTACGTCTCGTCGACCGCAGAGGGTGCCGAGGTTCGCGAACCGTTGGTCTTTGCCACCCACACGTACCCGCAAGACGGTTCTTACACGGCGATTTTGACGGTGACCGACAGTGACACAGCCAGTCGACGCGTGAATGTCCAGATGACGATTGGCAATGCCGCTCCGATCGGTGTTGACGATAGCGGTTTGACGACCGATGAAGACACACCGTTGACGATCGATACCGACGCATTGATTGCCAACGACACGGATCTCGGTCCTGCGGACGTCTTGTCATTCGACAGTTTTGGTGCGGTTTCGTCGCGTGGTGCCACCATCACGCTGGCCGGTGGAGTTCTGACCTACGATCCGACCCACGCGGCATCGATTCAAGCCTTCGCGGCCGGACAGACCGAAACCGACACCTTCCATTACGTCGTCACGGATGATTTTGGCGATCAAGACACCGTCGCGGTAACGGTCGCCATTAACGGTGTCAATGACGCCCCGAAGGCGAAGCGGGATGAGAATACAGTGGACGAAGATGCCGCCAGCCCGGTAATTGGAAATCTGTTGGTCGGCGATACAGACGTTGACCATGCGGTGACGCTGCTGTCGGTATCGAAGGTGAATGGCGCAGTCGCTTCACCCGCTGCCGGCCAGTATGGCAGCCTGACGTGGAATAGTGATGGATCCTATAGCTACGCGTTGAACAACAATCTTCCTGCGATTCAACGTTTGAACGCCGGCGACAAGCTGTTTGAATCGTTTTCCTACGAAGTCACCGATCAAGATAAGTTCGCAGCATCGACGTTGACGATTACGATCAACGGCACCAGCGATGATCCGATCGCGGGTGACGACGACAATTCGGTATCGGCTTCGGACGCCGTGACGGTAGTCGGCGGTGGATACGATGACGTGGTGCTGGCGGACTCGCCGGTTGCGTACTGGCAATTCAATGAAACTTCGGGAACGATTGCCGCCAACGAATTGTCACCCTTGTCGCCCGATGGAGTTTACAGCAGTTCGGTTCAATTGGCTCGGACCGGATTGGTCGGCCTGGATCTGGGAACGTCGATCGGTGTCGGCGGGTCCGATTCCGTGACGATTGCCGACGATGAATCGATCAATTCCGGTGCGGCAAACTACACGTCGAAGACATTTGAAGTCTTTTTCAATGCATCCGACGTTTCCTCAGCCGGATCCCTTTATTCGCAATCCGATCTGTCTGCCAACAACGGCTTCGGGCTTCGCTTGTCGGGCGGACGATTGATCTTTGAAGCTTTCAGCGGTGGCGTCGCTGCGCCCGATGTAAGCAGCTCCGTGCTGCCGGACACGACGTACCACGTCGTCGGGGTGTTCGACAACGCAAGCATGACCTTGTACGTCAATGGACAAGTTGCCGCCACCGGCACGGCGTCGTTCACGAGCGTTCCGCCGCATCCGGGAAGAGTCGTTGCGGGCGATCTTGCCGGTGCAAGGCTGGACGAATTGGCGTTGTACAATTCGGCGCTTTCGACGCAGCGGGTGACCGATCACTATCGCGCGGCCGGATTGCTGGCGAACGACCGGGACGCTGACGCCGGTGACACCCGCCGCGTCACGGCGGTCACGATCGGCAAAAACACCTTCCCGGTCGGGCAAGCCGTTGAGACGTCTGGCGGAGCGTTGGTGACGGTCAACGCGGATGGCAGTTATCAATACGATCCCAACGGCGCGTTTGCTTCGCTGGCTCGTAATCTGACCGACACCGACGTGTTTGAATACACGGTCACCGATTCGAACGGATTGACGGGCTCGGCGACGGTCACGGTAACGGTCGTAGGAGAAAACGAAGCGCCGACGGCCGTCACGATCAGCCAAGCGACGGTCAGGGATTCATCGCCGATCGGACGGTTGGTCGGTCGGCTTAGCACTGCAGACGTTGATGTGGCGGATGCTCATTCCTACGTGTTGCTGGACAATGCGGGCGGTCTGTTCTCATTGACCGGTCGCGAGATTCTCGTCAACGCGGCGCTGACCGCGGGCCAGACGCATCCGATCCGTGTCCGTAGTGATGACGGAAATGGCGGAACCGTCGAGCAATTGCTCGCGATTGAAGTCGTTGACACTCCGGTTCAGGCCGACCTCAACATCAACCTCGCTGCGATCTCCAGTACCGATCTGACGATCCGTCGCAACGGATTGAACATTGAGATCATTGATAACACCAACGCCGGTGCCTCGGTGCTCTCTCAAAAACTTGCTCAGACGTCCACGGTGACGGTCAACGGGGGCGATGGTATCGGCGAAGTGGTGACGGTTGACTTCAGCTCCGGAGGATTCTTCCAGCTTCAGCGGAACATCACCTTCAACGGCGGACTGGGTGGTGACGATCGATTGAGGATCATTGGTGATCCGTCCGATACGAGCGGCCGCTACGTTCCGAATAGCCTCGGACTCGGGGATGCATCCTTCGTTGCCAGTAGCGGTCAAACGAGCAGCACGATTCGATTCACCGGCGTTGAACCGTTGGACCTGTTGGATCTGAAACAACTGACCTTCGACGGGCCGCTCGAAGTGGGCGGACAATCGTTGACCGTCTCCAGTCCAAACCCGATTAACTTACCTTCGTTGACTGAGATTTCCGGCGGGACGATTGCTACGACCGGTGTGCTGGCGTTGGGCAGCGCCGAAGCGATTCGCGGATCGGGGACGATCAGCGGGCGGATCGCAGCCGAATCGGGCTCAAACATCACAGCGACCGGCAATCTGGTGCTCGGCGATGCCACCTCCGGCGCAGGCTTTCATTCGGCCGGCGAGATCCATGTGGGGGACTTTATGGTGACGTTGCTGGACGCCAACCAAGCGGTCTTGGGAGCCTTGACCTCGCTTGGTAACGGTGGCAACCCGGGAACACTCTTTGCGGCCAACGGAGTCTTCTTGGAGGGCGGGAATCACGTGACCGGATACGGAACACTCAATACGCCCAATGACATCGCGATGCTGACGATGATCACGGGCAGCGTCTCCGGCACCAGTCCCACACAGCAGATCACGCTGCCGGGCTACATCGGCGGGAATGGACCACTGGATCACGTCAACATCACGGGGACTTACAGTCCCGGACTCAGTCCCGCCGTCTCGGTCCATGGAAGTGTTTCGTATTCCGACAACGCGGATCTGATCCTCGAACTTGCCGGTCGAACTCCCGGACGTGACGGTTACGACCAAGTCATTCATACCGGATCGGCTGCGCTCGGCGGTGACTTGAAAGTCGAATTGATGCCCGGATTCACGCCGATTCCAGGTGATTCGTTTGTTCTGATGACGGCCGTCGATGGAATCACCGGCGATTTCGCCAACGCCGATTTGCCCGCCGCGCCGCTGGGCAGTGCGTGGGACCTGTCGGTCGGCACGAACGATGTCCGATTGACGTTGGTTGATCTGGCCGAAGTCGGCGCGGTGATCATGACCGACGGCAACAACGCGACACAACGTTCTTCGATCACGCAGATCGAGGTGCAATTTGACCGTGCGGTCGACGTCGATGCCGGAGCGTTCCAGTTATCCAAGACCGGAACCGGCGGAGGTGTCGTGGACACCGCGTTCACGCTGAGTGCGGACGCGCAAGGCAACACGATCGCAACCATCACGTTTAGCGGCACACTGACACGCGGCGTGAAGTTCGCGCTCGTCGACGGCAACTATCAATTGTTGGTCGATCCGACGAAGGTCCGCTCGGCGGGTACATCGATCACGATCGACGGCGATTCCGACGGCTTGCAAGGCGGTGCGTACGCGATCGGCAACGTCGAAAGCGACGCGTTCTTCGCGCACTTCGGCGACACCGACGGCGACCGCGATGTCGACGGCCAGGATTACGGTCGGTTCGGATTGTCGTTCCTGAAGAACGATGGCCAAGCGGGATTCAATCCGGCGCTCGACAGCGACGGAGATGGCGATGTCGACGGCCAAGACTACGGTCGGTTCGGACTGCGGTTCTTAAAGCGACTCGATTCTTGATCGCATCGAACGCCACGTCTAAACCGCGACGGGCGCTACGGACGGGTTAGTAGATCTTGGATCGAGACGGGCATTGGGTCAAAAGATGTGAACGTTCGATGGGGTGGCGGTCTGAAGAGGGTGTGGCGTTCGGTTGGTGAGAAGAGAGTGGACCACGAAACACACGAATTACACGAACAAGAGTGCCCGATCGGAAACACAATTTAACTTGTTGTTCTTGATTCGTGTCATTCGTGTCTTTCGTGGTTGCATCTCCACAGCATTTCAAATGACGACAGTCAAGCTTGCCGTCGGATCGGCGTGACACGGCGGATGACATCCGTGGGTCCGCGCTGTTATCCGTGGGCCAACTCTTTTCGCCGGTCTGATAATGGCTTGCTGGCGTTCGGTTGGTGAGAAGAGAGTGGACCACGAAACACACGAATTACACGAACAAGAGTGCCCGATCGGAAACA
>NZ_JBFHKV010000130.1:0-11977 GCF_041595215.1 Stieleria sp.
CCCGGCGATCGTGTTTCGAACATCGGCTGAGTAGGCCGAGGCGTTGCCGCCGGCGGGCGGCATCGGCGGACGCAGCGCGGCCGGATTCTGTCCCATCGTGCTGACGTCCATCGTCCGATCAGCCTGGAAAGGCTGAGGGGCGCCAGGCATTTGTCCGGGAACGATCGTCGAGTCACGCGGCGAACCGAGCAATTTGCTCAGCTGACAACACTCGGTGCACACCACATAGATCGCCTGCTGGTTGGCGAACACATGGATCGGAGCCGGCCCCAGCGGCGCCCGCACGGGGAACTGCGTGTTGGAAGTCGCCATGAAGGAGTTGACCGATTCGACCGTCCCCGGTCCGGCGATCAAGAAGATCGGCGTCTCGGACGGATCAATCGATTGTTCCTCCATCGCGGTCAACGCCGTCTCCCAGGCGCGGTCGATATCGGGAAACGCCGACGGTTCGCCTTCGAGCCACAGCTTGAGCGCGAACCAAACGACGATCGGAATCGCGATGACCAGCAAAAAGATCGCCGGCAACTCACGCCAGTAGAAGCTCGCCTTCTGCTCGGTCTGGTCGGTATAAAAACGAATAATGGCCCAGATGATCGCGACCAGCAGCAAGCCGAAGAACAGCAGCCAGGCGGCCCGCGCCTGCAACGACAGGCCGAGAATCCGCTTGGGCGAACTGATCACGCTGCTGGGGATCTGCGCCAACATGCGAAACGGGTACAAGACCGCGTCGACGAAGCTTCGTATCGCGCTGCCCATCGTTATCGACTCCGATCTTCAATCATCAAAACGAGTAAACCTCAAAAACATTTGTCGGTCACGCGGTGCGTGACGATTGGCATGCACCGCATGCCCTACCTCTGACGATTGGCATGCACAGCATGCCCTACATCTGACAATCGGCATGCACAGCATGCCCTACCTACTGGTCTCCTTGTCTCCTTGTCTCCCAACTCCCCACTACGGCCACACTAACATTTTTCCGATTCCGATGGCGACGGCGGCCAACAGCACGCAACAGATCACCGAGCTGATCAGCAGGTACTTGCCTTCCAGCGGCGGAGCCCCTTGGCCGGGGCGTCCTTGTTCCAGGATCGGCGGTCGGCCCTGTCCCAATTGAATGGCCATGCCGGTCCGTCGCGCCCATTCGTCCAGCGAGGCCGGTACGCCGAAGTGTTCGTGTTGGGCGGTCGCTTCGGGGTCTGCGTAAAGCCCGCGAAACCCCAGCACGACGCAGACGTAAAACACTTCCAACGCGTCCTTCTGGGGCAGCTCGGTGGCCTTTTGGCTCTGCTCGTAGAACTTGGAAAACGCGCTGGTGCTTTTAAAGATTTGAAATTCCAGCCGGTTCTGCTCCCACCACTTGCTGCCGTCCCAGGCGGCTTCGATCAGCAAATCGTCGACCCAGGCGACCAGTGCGTATTTGGCCAGTTCCCAATCGGGCCGCCGTCCGAGCATGTTTTCGGCGTTGTCGAGCAGCCCGCGGATCTTGGCGCTGGTGTCTTCCGGACTCGGATTCTTATTCGCCTCGATTTCATCCACGACGGACGAAACGTACATGAAGACGGGGTCAACGGCGGCGGCGAATTCTGGCGACATGGAGGAGAAGGGTTGATCCGAGGCGAAGGTGAAAAGCGTAACAGCGGCAAACGGTCTCAGTCTTCAGCGGTGGGGACGGCGAACAAACTCAGTTTGAGCGTGCCTTCGATTCCGTCCACGTTGATTTGCAGTTCCTTCTTTCCCTGCAGCGTCGCCAAATTCGCAATCAACGCTTCCTTGAAACGGACGCCCAACCGCGGTGAGTCGTCCGATCGCAGGTCTTCCCAGGCCGGTCCGCTTTTATTGACGCTATAAAACAGCCAATTGTCGCCTTGCGGAAGGGCGCGTGGGGCTTTTGTCTCGGTGATTTTTAATCCGTCTTGGCGAAAGCGGAACATGAAATCGACCTTCTCGCTTTTGCCCAGTTTCCAGTCCAGTCGGCCGATTTCCAGCAATTCACGACACTGTGCCGCCGTGATCCGCTCGTGCTGCACTCCAATGTACCATTCCCAACCCTTGCTCATCCATTTTTGGTCCAGCTGGACTTCTTGTCCTTTTCCGGCGCCGATGAAATCGCGTCGCTCGAATTTGTACTCCTGGACTTCCGTGATCAGTGAGCGGATCTCTTCGAGCACCCAGCGGAAGATGCGCGCCAGATCGTCATGGTCGTACAGCGGGATTTCACCGGGCCGACGATCGGAGCGGAAAATGGAAAGCGATCCGACAATCCGGCAGAGGTCGGTGTAGGCGACGTGGGGGTGGACGCCACGGGCGAACGCCAGCGATCGCAGCGACCCATAGCCGGAGTTGAGCGCCGTCAGCATCAGCAACCGGTTCATGTCACCGGCCTCGGGCGCCCCCTGCATGATGCCCCGCGTGATCACTTGCGAGCTGAGCACTTCGATCTTTTGACCGATGATGTCGTAGACGGCCCGTACATAATCGCGCGCCAGTTCCGGCCAGGCGTCACAGCCGAGCACCGGTGGAATGTATTCGTTGTCCAGCTCCGGCGCGGCCTCGGCGGCACCGGAACGTTTGATCCGCGCGATCGGCAGCGTTTCGTAACCGGCCAGATTGTCCGTGCCCAGCAAGATCTGGACGTTCAAGGTCCGCAACGAACTCTCTTGCTCGTTGCCGCCGGCGTTTTCATCTGCGACGGTTCCGGGCAGCCCCAAAAAACGATGCTGGCCGCCGCGCTCGGGCAGCGTGTTGGGACGTCCCAGCCGCAGTTTTGGCACGGCCAGAAAGACGTCGATCGATTCGACCTGATCAAACGCATCGGACAGATTTCGCTTGACAGATCCACCTGTCTTACCCAAATCCACACGATCGGGTTGTTGGGCCGAGTCGATCCAGATGACGGTGCCGTCGCGAAGCCGGGCTTGGCATTCGCTCAATTCGAACTGGCCGTTGGCGATCGCTTCACGGCTGAAGCTGATCTGCCGAATGCCGTAGTTGTACCCGTGATCGAGCGCAACGTGCTGTCTGGCATTCTCGTCGATACTCCGTTCGGCGGCCTGCATATGATGGGGCCGTAAAAACATCCCCTCTAACCAAGCAACACTCTCGTTGTGCATCGCTGTAGTGTTCTCCTCACCGTGGCTGTCAGAAACCGGGGCTGTCAGTAATCTGCCGTCAGTAATCGCATCGTTGCCATCATTTCCACTCAACGATGATACTCTAGCAGGTGTCGGGTATCGTTCCCACTAGGTAAACTTTTCCCGTAGGGTTCAGTCTTCTTCCGTTGGATCGCATCACAATGAGCACCTCAGGCAAATACGGCGAGCGACAATCGTGGCGGCGTGCCGATAGCGGTCAGGCAGGAAAACGGAAAACGATCAAAGCCTTGCTGACCCTGGTCGCGATCGCTCTGACGTTATTGTTCGTGTACCTGTTGTTGCCGGGGCCGAATCGGCAACTGATCACGATTCTGGTTTCCAACGACTACGACACCGATGTCGTCACGCCGCCGATGTTCGCCGCCAATGCCCGTGCGGCGTTGAAATCCCAGCTCCAGGCCAACGACTTGCGTGGAAGCTGTGACGTCATCCGCAGCAGCTTTCAGCAAACCGAACTCGTGTCGAAGTATTTGAGTGATCCCGACGACACCGTGATGGTCGTGCTGCGTGGCTACCTGATGCTGGACGGAGAAAAACGACCGTCGCTGGCGTGCAGCGATCTGGCGATCGGATCATCGCCGGAATCCCCCAACGGCCTGTTGCCGCTGACGGAGATCTTGGAACCGCTCGCGGCCGTCGCGTCCAGCTCCTTCGGTGGCACGCGGCTGGTGGTGATCGACGCCGAACCGCTCGCCGCCCAACCGTCGTTGGGTCAGTGGAATGATGATGTCTTTGCGCACCTCGATGAAACGATCCGGCAATTGCCCGGCGAGTCGGCCGATCGCTTGTGGGTGTTGCTGACGCGCGGGCCGATGCAAAACGTCGGTTGGGATGCGAACACTCACTTGCCACTTTCGACGCAGACGCTGTTGGACGGCATTCAGGGCGGCGCGGATCTGAACCGGGATCTAAAAGTCGAACTTGACGAGCTGTGTGCGTTTTTCTCCGATCGATACGGACGCATGCCGCGCAACAACGAAACCGACAGCCCTCGCGTGATGCTGCTGCGGGGCGGTGTCGGACGCGTCGAACCGAACGCGTTGGCCCGCGGCGATTTGGACGTCTGGATCGCGCGGGTCGAACCGCCGGCGGACGAAGAAGACGGCGAGGAGGAAACGCCGGAGGATTCCGGCGCGGTCGCTGATGACCTTGCCGACAAGATTTCTCAATCACGATCTTCCGGCATCACAGCCACCCCCGTCGTGCTGCAGTCCGCAGGCGGCGACGCGGCGAAAGCTGAAAACGCGTCGCCCGCGGCGGGCAGTGCCGGTGGTCAGGCAACCGGCGGTCAGGCAACCGATGGCCAAACCACCGACGGCTCGCCTGCAGCCGCTACCACTGGGACACCCGCCGCCGCCTCGAACCAACCGACGAACCCATCGGCAGCGCCGGCGGACTCGTCCGCGGCCAGCAACACCTCCGGAAATGTCGCTGACGCACCGGTCGAGATGACGTTCTGGGACCGACGCGACCAATTCGAGTCGATTCCCCTGGCCAGTTCCGACGGCGAACCCGACGTCAGCCCGGTCGCGCTGGCGCCGCACCTGTGGCGACGCTTGCTGGTCGTGGTGCTCGCCGGTCAGATCAAAGATTTCGACCCGGCGTCTCCCACCCCCACGCCGCGGCAAGTCGCTGAGGACTTGCGGGAACTGCAGCGAATCGTCAAAGGGCAATCGTCGTCCGGCGGAATCAACGACAACATCTCCGATGACATTGTCAGCCGACTGAAACGGCTGGTCTTGAATCATCGGGCGGCGCGCGACGCGACGCGCCCCGATCGGCGACTTCGCACCGCCGATGCCCTGCAGCATGCCGTTGCCGTCGCGCGGTCTCGGCTCTGGTCGTGGCTGGAATTCCAACGCCAAGCAGCCATCGCCGGCGGCCCGATTCCCGACCAGGGGATCGCCGACGCCGCACTGCAAGCCGAACGGGTGCTGGCCGAGGGCGATGGAGCCGAGCGACCCGATCAGGGGACACTCGATCGCCAGCTGTCTCGATTGCATTCGGCGATCAACGTGTTCGATCGCAATGTCGAGGGCGCTGTCAATCAATTGCTGGCCGGGTTTGCCCTCGATGATCCGCCGCGCACCTGGGAATTGAATCGCAACGCCTGGGCCTGGCTGCGGAGCCCGCTGCCGACCGGCGACCAGCGGCGACGGTTAAGGGCGGCGATCAACAGCGCGCGGCTCGACCCGACCGACACGGAAGAGCGAACGGTCAATTTCAGCGACGTCGTGTTTGCCCTGCCCACTCCGTCGCAACGCAGCCGCGACGTGACGATGAAGTATCGGTCCGACCTGGCGCAATTTGAAAAGCCGCGTGACGGCGCGGCCGGTCCCACCGATCCCGCCGGCTGGAAAGCCATCCTGGAACAGGGAAAGGACCAGTCGGGCGCGTTTGCCGACCGGTTCGCGGCGTCGCTGCGGATCGATCCGCGCGTCAACGTCGTCGCTGACCAGCAACCGATCTTGCACGCCATCACGGCCAAGCCCATCGTCCGTATTGCGAGTGTGACGATCTTGGATGACAGCGGTCAGAAACTGGGGGATTCGGCGGTGCTGCGATTGGAAACGATGCAAGACCGCCGCAACTTGACCCTCCGCATTGATCCCGGCCGCGACCAACCGGTTCGGCTGTTGGTCAGCGCCGATCTGCGCAGCTCGTCCAACGACTTTGGGCCACCCCGCGCCGAGGTGCTGTGGAAAGACCCCGGCATGGCGACCAGTCGTCCGGGAGAGTCGGTGGCGATCACCATCGACGGCGACTCGTACCGTGATCTGCCGCTGGAGATTCGCCCGGCGACGCTGGCCGAGCGGGGAGTGGATTTGAAACTTCAACTACAGATCCGCGCCGATCGGGTGAGCGATGAAATTGAAGGCGTCGTCGGCATCCATTCCCTGCCGATCGAATTGCCACGCGAAAATCGATTGCGGCTGGTCGCTTCGTCGCCGCCGGGGATCGGTTGCTCCCGCGAGGTGCTCAGCGATGAAGGCAGCCTGCCGGGCGGGCTCTGGTTGCGGACCTTCAACAGTCGAAAGACACCGTTTCGATTCGAGTTGTTTAACGAATCCGGCAAGGCGTGCATGGCAAAGGTCTGGTTGATCAAGCTGCCCAAGCCGATGCCGGACACGGTCGCCGCCTACTGGCCGGATTTCGCGGCCAATCTTTACGCCAGCCCCGAGGGAGGCATCTTGGACGAGAAGGGCCGGATCTTGGAAAAATTCTTGCTGCCGACTCAGATTTTGAAAGGCCCCAGCACGCTGGCGATTCCCGCCGACGGCGAGCGCGTCGCGCTGAACTTCCGGGCTCCGGCATCGTCGACCGATGCTGCGGCGGCCCCGGCCCCGGCCCCGGCCGCTGCTTCAGCCCCGGCGACGCCGGGCGACACGCAAACCGACATCAGTCACGGCATGGCACTGGTGTGTCGGTTGGTCGACGGCAATGACAACGTCATGCCCGAGAAAGATCAGATCATCTGCCTGGTCGCCAAGCCGTGGGCGCCGAGCGATTACGTCACCACCAGCGTGTCCTACAACGACGGCGAAGTCGAAGTGAACGTGGAGTTGGAGTTTGACATCGACGGCGACGCTTCACGCGACGCCTTGCCCCAATTGGAAAAGGTGCCGGTCAACGTGCGTTGGGTCCAGGATGACCAGTGGTCGGACTTCCGCGCCGAAACCAGCGATCCCCCGCGCAGTCTGTTCGTGGATCTCAATCCACAAGCCGGCAGAAAACAGGCGTTCTTTCGTGTGCCCGTGGTTCGCCGCAATCGAGAAACCTGGTGCCGACTCGATGTCGACGGTTGGCCGCGTGCGATTCAGCACGTCGTCCAGCACCAACCGGGCGCCATCGGTGCGGCCAAGCTGAAGAACCAGATCAAATTCGGCTCGATCGCGTTGACCCGGCGACCGCAGGGAAACACCGAGCAGCCGACGACGTCGTACCACTGGCCGGAGAACGAAGTTTATTTCAAGGGTGACGGCGACCAGTTGATCGCCACGATCAAGGCGGATTTCGGTTTCCTGACGCGGACCAGCGATCCCGAGGTCGCGGTGGATGTCGAAGGCCGTCGGTTCACCGGCTACAAGACCGATCGATTCATTCGCACGACGGCCAGCCCGCTGTCCGGCGATGGCGTCATCACGCTGACCACCCAGGTCAGTGACATCCAGGTCGAACTCAGCCAGGGCCGCTATCGCGATGAACGCATTCCGATCGAGGCCACGCTCAAACTGGACAACATTGAACAGGAGAGCGCATCGATCACGGCGGTGCTTGATTCCACGCCCCCGGACAAGAATCTGATCGCCATCACCCCGCGACAACGCGGCCCCTATTACGACGGGGCGACGCTGGAATTTTCCGTCACCGCCAGCGACTTGGGAGCGAAAGCCGCGGGGATTTCACGCCTGGAAATCGGGCTCGACACGACTCAGGACGGCAACGCGAATACCAAACAAGTCGAACACGTCTTTGACCCACCGGCCTCGCCCGCCGTCCTGCCGGCCGGCAAGTCGCAGTTCAAATTCCAAGTCGCCGGCGAATACGCCGTCGTCGTGCGCGCCATCGACGCGGCCGGTAATGAGAGCAGTAATCGGTATCCGATCACGGTCGTGAAAAAGCCGACACCGGCTGATACACCCGGCGGGGGGCCAGTCGCGCCGAAGGTCAAGATGGGCTGGCTGCACGGGGTGCTCGACACGCGTGCGGGAATGAACGGGACGTTGTTCCTGAGCCCCGCCCCGGCACCGGTCAACAGCAAAGAAAAAACGATCCTGGGTCAGGACAAGCGTTTCGATTTCGGGCCGTTGCCCGAAGGCAAGTACAGCTTGAAATTTAAGGGGACCAAACAAAACACCAGCGTGACGTTGACCTGGAAAGACTTGGAGATCGACACGACGCCCAAGAAGTCGAAACCGCTGTCGCTGAATCTTGATCAGGCTGAAACGGAATAACGGAATCGTCGTGGCGAAGCCGGCGCCATCGCTTTCCCTGCGTTGCCTCGATTGACACGTGATTTCGGATTTTCAAGATTTCAACTCAGAATCAAGCAACAAATCCGGCGGTGGGTCGAGAACGGTAGTGTGCATGGCGGCGAGAGAATTCGCCCACGCAAAACACTTCCGGTTTCCATCCTCTCCACGTAAGGAACTGATCATGGCTGCTTACATTAAGTTTGATGGCGTTGACGGCGAATGCAAAGACAAGGACCACAAAGGGTGGAGCGACTTGCTGTCGTTCAGCCAAGCGGTTCATCAACCCGGCGGTTCGGCCACCGGTGCGACACGGCGTCGCGGCGACGTTATCATGGAAGACATCTCGTGCACCAAGGAACTGGATAAATCGAGCCCGAAAATCGCCGAATCGGTGTGCAAGGGCAAGGTCTATCCGAAGGTCGAAATCGATGTCACCGCGTCGTATACCGACGCAGGACGCGTGACGTACTACCGCTACGAACTGACCAATGTGTTGGTGACCAGCTACAGCATCGGCGGTGCCGGCCAAAGCGAATCGGTGCCGACCGAAGACTTCTCCTTGAACTTCGAAGAAATCAAGGTGACCTACACCGAGAACGATTCCAAGGGCAAGAAGAAAGGCAACGTCGAGTACACGTGGAAGGTCGAAGAAGGCGAATCTTGATCGCTCTTCCCGAGTTCGGATTAACAACGGTCCGTTCGTCCCCGGCGACGAACGGGCCCGTTGGCGTTCACAGCGATCGCACTGACAACTCGTTCCCTGGCGGAGCCCGGGACATGATGGGTAGCGGCGGCTCACCTTGCACTCGCCCCAGCATCCTGATCACACACCACACCTTGACCGAGTCATGGCACTTCAACAGCAAAATCGGCTCCTGAATCTCAACACGGTTCTCGGTGGCGATGTGCTATTGCTCACGTCGTTCACCGGCAGCGAAGAAATGGGGCGGCTGTTTCGTTACCAATTGGAAATGATCAGCGACGACCCCGGTATCAAGCCCCAAGACATCGTCGGTACGGCGATCGGCTGGAGCGTCGAACTGGCCGACAACTCGCGGCGGCACTGGCACGGTTTCGTCAAAAGCCTCTCCCGCGGCGACGTCGACGGACAAGACCGCCGCAACTATCGCGTCGAAGTCGTCCCTTGGCTGTGGTTCTTGACCCAGACCAGCGACTGCAAAATCTTTCAGGACACCAAGGTCCCCGACATCCTCGACGAAGTCCTCGGCGAATACAGCTTTGCCGATTACAAGTCGGACTTCCTGCTCGATCACAAGGAATGGGAATACTGCGTTCAGTACCGCGAGACCGATTTCAATTTCTTGTCGCGTCTGATGGAACAGGAAGGGATCTTTTACTATTTCAAACACTCCGAAGGTGCTCACCAAATGGTGATCACCGATCACAAAGACGGTTACTACACGCTGCCGGAAGCCGAAGTCGATTTTCCCGATGACATCGGCTCGCGCGCGATCGACGACCACTTGACCAGCTGGGAACGCAAGTACGAATTTGTGCCCGGGAAATGGGTGCAGCGCGACTACAACTTTAAAACCCCCAGCGATGATTTGATCACCGACACGGGGACCGTCGTCGATCTGCCTGAAGTCGGCAACTACGAAATGTACGACTATCCGGGCGAATATCCCGACAAGGGCGTCGGCGGCGGCGAAACCCGGTTGCGGATCGAGGCCGAAGAGACGCGTCATGACATCGTGTCGGCGACCAGCCTGTGCAAAACGTTTCAGGCCGGCGGTCGCTTCACCGTCGATCAACATCGCGACAGCGAGGAACAAGGCGCCGAAGTGGTGATCACCGCGATCCAGCACTCCGCCAGCGAGCCGATGGCCTATGAGACCGGCGGCGACGGCGGCATGGCCTATCGCAACTCGATCACCTGCCTGCCGTCTTCACGCGTTTTTCGAACGCCACGCAGCACCGCCAAACCGATCATCAGCGGCGTGCAAACGGCGATCGTCACCGGTCCGCCGGGCGAGGAGATTTATCCGGACGAATTCGGCCGCGTGAAATGCCAGTTTCACTGGGACCGCTACGGCCAAAAAGACGACAAGAGCAGTTGCTGGATCCGCGTTTCGCAGGTTCATGCCGGTTCCGGTTTCGGCGGCATCAGCATTCCTCGCATCGACGAGGAAGTCGTCGTCAGTTTCCTCGAAGGCGATCCCGATCGACCGCTGGTCACCGGTCGTGTTTATCACGCCCAAAACATGCCGCCTTTCGGACTGCCCGATTCCAAGAACATCAGCGGGCTGAAATCAAACAGCACCAAGGGCGGCGGCGGATACAACGAGTACGTCATGGACGACACCAAAGGCAACGAACTGATCCGCGAGCACGCTCAGTTCGATAAAGATTCGACCATCGAAAACGATCTCCGCGAACACGTGCTCAACAACCGCACCCGAGATGTGTCGGTCGACGAAGCGGTCAGTATCGGCAGCAACCAAGAAATCAACGTCGGTGCCAACCGCACCGTGAACGTGGGCGCCAATCAAGAAGTCACCATCGGGTCCAATTCGTCCCTCAGTGTCGGTTCCAATCGGGACACGACCGTCGGAGGCAACCGGACGCTGAACGTGACCGGATCGCAAGAGGATAACACCGGCGCCAGTCGATCGACGTCAGTCGGTGCGTCGGACACGCTCAATGTCGGAGCCGCGCTGGAAATCAATGCCGGCTCCGCGATCAGGCTGATCGTCGGCGGGTCGTCGATCGAGATCGGACCGAGTGGAATCAAAATCTCTGGGCCGATGGTGGACGTCATGGGCGCCGGCCCGGTCACCATCACAGGCGCCGTCGTGAAGGTCAACTCCTAGGATTACAGGCAGCGAAATTGATGACACAGACGTCCACGAAGACGGATTCCGCCGCCGAGGCAACGACGCTGCCGCTGCGGCACGGCCAGTCGATTCAAGTACAAACCGACGGCGACCAACAGACCTTGCACCTGATGTCCGTCGACGGCAAGTGCCGGCTGGAAATCCAGATCACCGAGGCCGGGCCGGTGCTGATGCTCGGCGGCGCGGGGCTGCAGGTCTCCGTTGATGGAACGCTGGCCTTCGATGCCGGCCACGTCGCGATCCATGGCCGCGATTCCCTGTCGTTGTCGACCGACGGCGATTTAAGCCTGAAAAGCGCCGGCAAGATGCACTCCAGCGGCCACACCCAATGCATCGAATCGCAGCGTGGGGACGTTCAAGTGACGGCCAACGATGATGTGCGGCTGACGGGGGAACGCGTGCGCGTGAATTGTTAGATGATCCAATGCAACTAGAAAACTCAACCCGGTTCCCGGCGCTGTTGTTTCGCGGCGCCATCGACGAAGACCGATTCTGCGCGTCGGTGACCTGTCGCGCGACCTACGATCTGACCACAAATGGGTTGGTGCTGTCCGAGGAACAACCTTGGATCGTTTCCGCCGAACCCTGGGAAGGGCCACATGGCGGGCCGATGGATTCCGACGAAGTGTTTTATCGCGGCGGTGTGGACGTCTTGGTCTTCGGCCAGGCATGCGCCTTCGGCAACGACCCGACGCGCGGCCAGGTGATCGTTCGCGTGGGAGATTCGTTTCAATCCGCGGTCGCCGTGTTTGGTGATCGTGTCTGGGTCGAGCGAGAGGGCGAATTGGTCCCCGGCCCACCGGAGAGGTTTCAATCCATGCCGCTGGAACTGAGTCGAGCTTACGGCGGAAAAGACGTTTGGGATGAACTCGACATCCCCTTTGCAGACAACCCCGACGGCCGCGGCTACTACCTTTCGCGGGACAGCGCGGTCGGGTCGCCGCTGCCGAATTTGGAAGACCCCGCCAACCCGGTCGTGAACTGGGAG
>NZ_JBFHKV010000131.1:0-11915 GCF_041595215.1 Stieleria sp.
CGTCGGCCACGACCATGATGCTTCCTTGCTGACACCCGAACAGTTCCGCGTTTTGCTTTTCCGGAATGTCCGTTTGCCGAACGGTAAGCTGACGCCGTAAATCGGCAACCATGAAATGATCTTGATTCTCCTCACGTTTTTTGCCGATGTCGCTGGCACCGAAAATATCAAACCCATCCGTTCTCATCGGACATCCCTCGTTCACTTACGTTCGCTTAAATCGTTTCCCTGACTGCTTGCCTTTACATTTCGCGGCAACGTCTTCATGTCGCGCGAATCCAAATGCGGCTGCCGCTGATTGATCGCCGTTTTCACCCGATCCCAAGGCTCCTCGGACCACGTCGGCGCGGCTGACTGCTTTTCAACCACGGTGACACTGTTTTCAAGTTTCACGGTGGCACTCCTGTGCTCATTTTTTTCGATAAGCCGCGTCTGCCAGGGGTGGCGGATCGATTCGCTTGATCGATGCGAGGCTCACACGCAAACGATGTGCCATTGACAATCCTGACGCGACAATCCGAGGGGAATCAGGAGACGCGAGATTTGCCACGTTTGATGGAGCTGCGTTTTCGCGTGAACAGATAGCGGTCATTGCCATGCGGGTTGAAGCCAAAATCCAACATCAAGCAGTACATTGACAACGTATCTAAGCAAGACGACGTCGAACTGAAGGGAAGAGAGAACACGACGAACGAAGCGACGGGGACGTGCGACGCGGACACGGCCCCGGTCGACACGCATCTTGTGCGGTCCATCGAGACACCGGACGTCGAGAAGCTAATCTCCCGCAGTCGGTGCCGGAAGCACTGATACCAAGACTGCCGTGTCAGAAGCCTCGCCAGAGTAAAAGGCGAGGTAGTGTGTGCCCCCGATCGCGGTGGCGTTCACGTTGCCCGCGTCGAAGGTGATCCGGCTGCCCGTGGCGACGGCCTCCGAATCGGGCCATTTGAGCGGATTGTCGAACACGTCGTCTGGATCGACGACTCGACGACGAAGGATCCCTCGCCCGCGCTGGTAGTAGTAGTTGCTCAGCAAACCGGTTTCGGCATCGAGGATCAGGCTGGGCGTCGAAGCGAGGACCTCGCCGATGTTTGTTTGCGTCCGCGTCCACGTGGCACCAAAATCAGTCGAGACCATTTGGAATTGAGATCGCGCCGTGGAGATGCCTCCCTGTTCTGTCCGTGCAACTGCCAGAATCCTGCCATCGCCAAGATAGACAGCAGAGGGCTCGGTCGGCCACTGCGGTTTGGTCAGCCCGGATTCGATGGTGGTCTGTACCCAAGTTGTGCCATCGTCATTGCTGGTCAGCGTGCCCCACGAGTGACTCGGGCCATTATCACCGTAATTCCCTGCAAACCACAGTGCCATGAGCCCGACGGTGGGGACGTTGAAGATGTCGGTGATCTGGATGGGCATCACGTCGAGCTTCGGGGTTGCCACGAGCGAGAACGTCACGCCATCGGTGCTGCGGTAAAGGTCGTGGTTCCACTCCGATCCGATTCGACGCACCCAGAGGAACATCGCTCCCGTGGAATCCAGGCCCTTCCCGATGGCGACCTCGCCGCCGTTGGGCGTGTCGGCGACAACCGTTTCCGCCGTCCACGTTTTTCCGTTGTCCATGGAGGTGCGGGCGTAAACAGCGCGCGCATCTTCGGCGATCGTATGCCCCGAGCCTCGGCTATACACGCAGACCAGCTTCTCTCCGATGGCCTGAATCATCGGCCATGAGCTATAGCCACTGACGTCCTGCACGACCTGCGGCTTCGGCAGAGCGTTCAGCGGCGTCACCTTGACCATTGCCAGGCCTGTGGGGTGGGTGAACGAGTCGGCGGGATCGCCCGGCTCCCGCTGAATGCGCACCCACAGGGGCGCGTTCGGATCCACCGGATAGTAGCACTCCAGGACGATGGTCCGCGTGTACAGCGGTGCGGCCGGCAGTGCCGTTCGCACGGGCGTTCCCAGCACATACCGGGACGTGAAGGAGGCATCCTCTACCATCTGCGAGAGGTGGCATCGATAGACATCACCATCGATCGGGCTCGTCGACTCATCCGTCGTGGTCACAACAATCTCAACCTTCACGGCGGCGCAACCGCTCGGTAAGCCCGACACGAGTCCGGCGACCGACTGCCCCACCGTGGAACCCGACAATGACCAGACCGGGATGTGCGTGGAGCCGCTCGACATGAGCACTTGCGAAGGTTGCCCCGTGGCGATCGACAGGTTGTTTGCGCTCAGGCAGATCGGAGGCCCCATGGAACTGCCAGGCAACCGCCGTTCACTTCCTCGTACACCATTCTTGGCACGCGTTTGATTTTTTTCGCCGGATGAATTGCCTGGATCGTCCACCCCGACGCTGGTGGCGGTCGAGGCAAGCATTGCAATGGTCAGGAGAATCATCCGCACGACGAGCCGACCGGAAACGGAGCGGCAATTGGCCAATGCAGCATTGATGGGTTTTAACCCGACAGGTTGGGTGAAAGGCACGATGCGACTTCCGAGATTTGGTAGGTTAGGTTTGGTGATTATGACTGGAGGCAAGTGACCGCGCGGATGCCCACCATTCTGAGGTTCAACTCGTCACGCGTCCATTGACCGTGCGGCTTTGAACCGACACAGACTCACTCAGGTAGGCTGATCATCCAGTCCGCAATGTCGAACACTCCATCCAGATCGTACAAGATGTCTGCTTCTCGGCAACGAACCTCGCTGGACAGCGGCTGTGGGGCGACACGAGTGGCAGTATCATGATGCATCAAGATCTTTTCGAATACACTTACCTTTTTCCGAAGCTCGTTAGGTCCCGTTTCCAAAACCAAATCCCAAAGACATCCGAATATGAAACCGCTTTCCCTTGCCGCGTGCGTTTTAGTCTGCATCACAGTCGCACATGCTCAGGAGACAGAAGAGAAACACAAGGCTCCCGTCACCGAGATGCGTCAGTCCGCGGTTGCCTTCCTCGAAGGTCTCAGCCCGGAACTGCGAAAGCAGGCCATGTTCTCGCTCGACGATAAAGAACGTCGAGCATGGAGCAATCTCCCGGCAACTTCGTTTAAACGGGAAGGGGTCAGCTTCAAGGAGATGTCACCGGAACAACGGACGCTCGCACATCAATTGCTGCAAAGCACCCTCAGTAGTCAGGGCTATCTGAAAACAACAGGGATCATGCATCTTGATGAGATCCTCAAGAGCCTGGCTGAGCAGCGTCGCCCCAACAATACACCGATGTTTGGGCATGACCTTTACTGGATCGGCATCTTCGGCGATCCCGCGAAGGACGATTCGTGGGGGTGGCAACTCGACGGGCATCACCTCGCGCTCAACATCACGGTCGTTGGCGATGAGGTTTCAGTCCGACCGGCATTCATGGGCTCGGATCCTGCCAGGCTGCCCGAGGGAACGTACTCGGGCTGGATGGTTCAAAACGCGGAAGATGAAAAAGGGAAACGGCTTTTCGCGTCGCTAAACGACAAACAGCGAGCCAAAGCAATCATTGACACTGTGGCCCCCCGTGACGTGATCACCGGCCCGACCCGCGGGGATCAGTTAAAGACGCCAACGGGTTTGCCGGCGTCGGAGCTGAACGCCGCCCAGCGACGCCTGTTGATGTCTCTGATTGACGAATACGTTCACAACTACGAGCACAACATCGCTCATCTCCAATTGGATCGAATCTTGAAATCCGGTTTGGACAAGATTCATTTTGCCTGGGCCGGCACGGCCGAGGGCAAGCCCTATTACTACCGAATCCACGGCCCCACGGTGATCATCGAGTTTGACAACCACTTTCCTCCAGGACGCAACTCCGGCCCCGTCAACCACATTCACACCGTGTTTCGCGAACCAGGCAACGACTACGGTGACGATCTGTTGAAGAAGCACTTACTGGAAAGCCCGCACCACCAAAACGAACGGTAACTCGCCAGCCTCGGTTGAGTCACGCCATGGTATTGATTTGTAGCGGCACCGGACGACTCGCGGGCTGTCGGTTTTAGCCCGCATGCGTTAGCAAGGGGCCACGCGACGCCCCTTGCTCACGCGTCGGGCTAACCTCATCGCGTTGATTTCGCCACATCGACTAAACCGACAGCCCGCTCGCGCCGTTCCTTTCGAACGGTAACTTAGATGCGGGCGGTCCCTAAGCGACTTGGGAGACAGCTTTCCCAATCACCCCTTCCAACTTCAAGAGAAACAACGGTGAGAGTTCTTTTTTTAGCGACGATGATGATCGGGCTTTTAGCGCCCATGAGTTTGGCTGCGCCGGCGGCGGACGTCGAGGAGGGATTTGTTTCCCTGTTCAACGGCGTGGACCTGGCCGGCTGGGTCAAACGCGGTGGGTCGGCGGAGTACGAAGTCGAGAACGGCTCGATCGTCGGGAAATGCGTTCCGAACACACCGGGCAACACGTTCCTCTGTTCGGAAAAAGAGTTTGGAAACTTCGTGCTGAAGCTGCAGTACAAATTCCTTGAAGCCGGCAATTCGGGCGTCCAGTTCCGCTCCGCCGCACGTCCGGAAGGCGATGGCCAACGTGTTTACGGCTATCAGTATGAAATGCGCCCGGGCGGCGACATGACCGGTCGCATCTACGACGAAGGGCGACGCGGCCACAAGCATGGCATCATCTGGCTCGATGCCTACACGCCGCAGGATCGCCTTGACGCTGCCCAGGCAAGCTGCCGAGAAAGTGACTGGAACGATGTCGAAATCCAGTGCGTCGGTCCGTCCATCAAGACCTGGCTGAACGGCAAGCTGGTCGTCGATCTGTTCGACAGCTTCTCGATGAAGGGTTTTCTGGGGCTGCAGATTCACGCGGGGAAATCCGGCTCCGTCGCCTGGAGAAATATCCGCATCAAGGATCTGGGCGAGAGCAAGTGGGAACCGTTCTTCGTCAAAGCGGACGACGGCAGCTACCAACTCGCTGATGCCAAATTCGTTCTTCCCGAAGAATGGTCCTTTACCGAGGACGGCGTTCTGCACGGCGTCCACTCCAAGAGCCAGGGCAAGGACGGGCTCGTCATTTCCACCAAGAACTACGACAACTTCATCGCCCGTGTCACGTATCGGATGCACGGCGGCAACAGCGCCTTGTATTTCCGCGCCGAAGAAACGAGCGCCCCGTGGGTCCTGCGTGGATTTCAGAATGAGATCGCCAACAACGGCAAGGACTCCGCCCTCTGGCACACCGCCGGCGTCATCGACGGCAAGAAGATTCCTGGTCGCGGCTGGATCGTGACGAACGAGGAGTTCGTCGAGAAGGTCCGCAACAAAGACGGCCAGTGGAACACGACCTGCACCGCTGCGTACGGCGACCGCCTGGTTCAGACACTCAACGGATTCTGCACGTCGGATCTCGTCGACGAAGCGTGCGAGAAGACGGGCAAGCTCGGCCTGCAAATGCACGGCGGCACCGACTGCGAAATGTTCTTCAAAGATTTTGAAGTCATGCCTATCACCGACGACATGATGAAGCTCATCGATCGAACACCTTGAATCCACTCGGCTCCCACCCTACGTCAATCACCTGCGGCTTGATGCCGAAATGGGGTCATCCGCCGGGTGATCAAACCAAGTCAGTTTCTTCTTACGGGATTCGCATGGTTCAACAATCGATCGGTCTATTCTCTCTCTTGCTCGCTTGGACCGTCTTGCAAGCGAACCTCTCAGCAGCCGATCTTTCGGTTCAGCCGCTGCGGCGCGTGAGCATCGCCGAAGCGCACCAAGCGGTGGCCGTCGATGCGTCGTCGTTTTATGCCATTTCAAACCGCACGATCGCTCGCTACGACAAGCAGTCGGCGAAACGGCTTGTTCGCTGGCAGGCACCCGAAAACTCCGGGATCCAGCACCTCAACAGTGGCGTCGTCGTCGAGGGGCGTCTGTATTGCGCGAATTCCAACTGGCCAACCAACCCCCTCGAAAACACGATCGAGATCTTTGAGGCCGAGACTCTAAAACACCTCGAATCAAAACCGTTTTCCGAATCACAGGGAGCCATCAATTGGATCGATCGGCATCAGGGAGCATGGTGGATCGTTTTCGCATTCTACGGTGATGCCGAAGTCCGCCGCACCAAGCTGGTTCGCTATGACGACGACTGGACCGAGACAGGCGAGTGGTCGTTCCCCGAATCGGTGGTTCAACGTTTTCTGCCCAATAGCAATTCCGGTGGCGCGTTCGGCCCAGATGGACGACTGTTCGTGACCGGACATGACCACGCGGAACTCTACGTCCTGGACGTGCCGGCCGACGATCGCGAACTCAAACATGTCGCGACGGTTCCGGCACCGATTGCGGGCCAGGGGATCGCCTGGGACCACGATGATTCAGGTATCTTGTTGGGAATCATTCGCGCCCGTCATGAAGTCGTCTTCATGCGGGTTTCTTCTTCAAACCGAGACGTCCCATGAATCACCGAGCGTTTGTTGCCTTGCTGGCAGTCGCGTGCCTTTCGGGGGCATCTCATCGATGCCGAGCCGATGAACCGCTGGTCGTTGTCGCCGATTTCGAAGGAGCTTCGGTTCGTGACGTCGAAATCAACGAACGAGAGCGAAGTGTAAGTTTCGCGCCTGGGGGAGATCCCGAACGTGGTTGGCCCTGTTGGTGGTATTTCCGGATTGACGGGATCGGAGTCGACGAAGAGATCACGTTGCGGTTGCGCGGATCGAGTGCTGCGATCGCAAAGCAAAAACCGCTGGCAGCTTCGTGGGCGATGCCGGCTCAGGCGACCTATTCGATCGATGGGGAGTCTTGGCAACACACGGCCCCGGGCGAACGTCAGGGCGAGTGGATGATCTACAAGCTCAAACCGAATGCGGCGTCACTGTATGTCGCCTGGGGTCCGCCCTACACACCCAAGACCGCTGAGAAGTTCGTGCGAGACGTCGGCGAACGTTCATCTCATGCAACTGCCACGGTACTCTGTCGTTCCCGCTCCGGACGCCCGGTTCCAATGCTTCATGTGCGAGAGGGCCAGCGGGAGTCGAAAGATCGGTTCGGCGTCTGGGTCCAGGCTCGTCAACATGCCTGGGAGAGCGGTTCAAGCTGGGTGGCTCAAGGGTTCGCAGAATGGATCACCGGTGACGATCCGAATGCAGCATGGCTCCGGCAGCATGCCGACATCTATGTCATCCCCATCATGGACGTGGACAACACCGCAACGGGCAACGGCGGCAAGAACGCACTTCCGCACGACCACAATCGCGACTGGTCACCCAAGCCACATTGGAACGAGACCCGGGCGGCGCAGCGAATGGTCACGGACTTGATTGCAGAAGACCGCATGGATGTCTTTCTAGACCTGCACAATCCCGCTCCCGGCGACCCCAGTTTTTTCTACATCCTGCCGCGAGAGCTCATCGACGAACCGATGATCAGTCTACGCGACCGGTTCATTGATCTTGCCTATGCAAAGATTAGCAAGATCAAGCCCATGATCCCGATGAGTCGTCAACCCAAAGTGACCGGATCGAGTTATCACCCGCTTTGGCGACAGATCAGCGCCAATTGGGTCAGCATGAATGGAAACGCGGACACCGTGAGTTTGTGCTTGGAAACGATTTGGAACTCACCGAAAAGCACGACAACGGGTTACCGGGCGGTCGGTGCGAGCCTTGCCGCCGCGGTGCAGGAGTATCTCGCCGAGCGAACGGTGTCACCACCAAAGTTACCACAGCGGTAAGCGGGCGAACGATCAAAATCAATACCCACCGATGGCAGCGCGAACCCACGGAAGACAGGGTGCCAAAAATCCGTGGATTCGCGCTGCCATCCGTGGGCTCACTGGTCAATTCATCGCTCCGTCAGTCACAACCTGTCCCGCTTTTTCGCGGCTTCCTCAATCTGAGAGTTGAGGGAGCGCTAGATCCAGGTTGGTTCCCAGCCTTTTCGATAAGGCTTGGTGAGCCACTCTTGCGCCTGAGCATGGTTGGTGATCGTGAGCGCGTCGGCATCCCAGGCAAGCTCTTGTCCGGGAAATCGAATGCCGATGGTTCCCAACAACACAGTCTCGGTCAGCGGTCCGGCGTAGTCGAAGTGGGAGGTCGTTTTCCCGTTGCCCATGCAGGCATCGGCCCACTGCGTGTAGTGGTCGACTCCATCGATGACCGGCAGTTCCTTCGCAGGAAATTTCTCTTCGGGAAAAATCGCGGGCATCGCCACGTGCGGAATGACCAACGAACCTTTTTCACCGACAAGCACCGAGCCTGCCTTGGGGAGTTGATAGTTCGCGGGGATATCCCCCAGCTTCTCTCGCGGCGGCAACACACCCGCCGCGTCGTACCACGTGACGCGCAGCGTGGGCTCGGCCGTATACTCGGTGCCTGGGAACTCGTAATAAACCGTCGCGCGATCGGTCCATGACTCTGCAAGCAGTGTCGGCGCCTCGGCCGTGAGCTTGGTGGGTGACGTCAGCTTGAGCGATTTAAAAACGGGATCCAAAATGTGGCATCCGAAATCGCCGAGTTGTCCGGTCCCGTAAGCTTGCCAACCACGCCAATTGAACGGGTGATACATTTCAAGCTTGAACGGACGCTCCGGCGCAACGCCCTGCCAAAGGTCCCAGCGGACATGCTCGGGTACGGGATCGCTGCCCTTTGGTCTGGGGATGTTCCTGGGCCAGGACGGTTGCCCTCCTTGCCACGAATGGACTTCCTTGACCTTTCCGATCATACCCGTGTGCACCATGTGCACCGCCGTGCGATAGGCGGAATGGGATTGAATCTGATTGCACATTTGCGTCGTGACGTTGAACTTCGCGGCGGCCTTTCGCATCTGCCTCGCTTCGTGGACGGTGTGCGTCAGAGGTTTCTGGCAGAATACGTGTTTTCCGAGGTGCATCGCGGCCAACGAAATCGGCGCATGCATGAAATCGGGTGTCGACACCAGCACACCGTGGATGTCACTTGAATCATCAAGGAGCTTTCGCCAGTCGTCGTATTGTCGTGCGGATCGGTACTTCTGTGACGCTTGACCAAGGTGCTTGGCGGAGCTGTCGATGTCGCACAGCGCGATGACGTCTACATCAGGACTGGCAGCCACACCGTTCAAGTCGCTCCAGCCTTTGCCGCCGGTTCCGACACTGGCGATCCCCAGTCGTCGGTTCGCGCCGTAAACACGCGAATAGTGAAGGGCGTTCAAGCCGATTGCTGTGCTACCCGCGGTAGCTGACTTCAGGAACGAGCGGCGGGTGGGAAAGGAGGGCATGGCCATTTTCCGAGGTGGGTTGGAAGGGGAGGGAATTACCTGGCGAAGGTGGGAGGCAGCACGTCTTCAGCACACCGCTTTGCAGAGGCACTTCAGTCGCGCAGCCCACATCCTACCTTGCCCACGCACGCGTCACAACAAAATGGACGCTTTCTTGGTGGGTGCAACAACGGGGGTAGACGCGTTTCGCTTTCAATCCCGCCGACCGACGCCAGTCGCGCCGTGAGAAACTCATTCGTGCTATTTGTGGACAAACTCTTCTCCGCTAGTTCCGTGAATGTCCAGCGACTGAAAACCCTGCTGCGATGGATGTGCTCAATGGACGCCCTCTGCTGGAATTGCTATTTACGGTCCACTGGGTTCAACAACCTCGGCATCAAAAGGCACTTCGGGCAACATCCAAAACTTGGCCAAGAATAGCAAAGTGGCGATGAGGCCCCAACTGAGCCCGATAATGACACCGAAATCCAAAATGCCTCGCCAGGGCTGTGGAATAAACTGAAAGCAGACAACGATTGACGCAATCAGAATCAACAGCACGAAGACCGTGATCCTGCGTTTGCGTGGTGCGTGAAAGAAACCCATGCAGAACAACGGTGCCAGCAGCAACCGCGACAGGGTCGAACGCCGGCGCAAATACAAGGCGCGGGCCGCGACACGCGGTGAATAGCCCCGTTGAAAACCCCGATAACCTTCGCTGTATGCCATGAACACGGCCCACGAGACCAGCACCAAATAGTGCCAAAGATTCCATGGGGTCATGAATGCGTCTCTCGTATGCCCAACCATTCGGACCACCGCGTACGCCAAGATCGCGATGGCACCACCGGCTCCCCAGATTGCAGCAATCGTGCCCAATATTCGATTTAAATGCATCGGAGTCGCTTATGTGTCTGGCGGTCAACGAAGAGATTGGACCGCACCCGAAAACGAGTCGACCATGGTCAGCAGTGGCAACAACCATGCGGCAGGCACGGGGAAAGTGTCCGATACCCTAACTCTCACTTCCTGAAATCTTCCACGGCTTGCGATACGGCCGACGCAGCATCTGGTTGGCTTCATCGTCGTTGACGAACCTCTCCCGGTCGGGATCCCACTGTAGCTTTCGCTTCAGTTGCATGGCGATGTTGCCGGCGTGGCAGATCGTGACGGTGCGATGCCCCACCTCGACCGGCTCGATGGGGTCCTGTCGCGACTTGACCGAATCGAGGAAGTTGCGGTAGTGATTCCCGCTGACCGGCAGGTGGACTTCGTCGGGACCGATGACAGAATTATTGATCGCCTCGCTCGAGGCTTCGACCTCTTTCATGTTGTTGACAGAGTACTGCACCCAACCTTCGGTTCCTTCAATGCGGGCTCCGAAACCGGGGTCCTGTGTCCGACAGACAAATTCGACGCCATTGGCGTAGCGTGCCCGGAAGTGAGACTTCATCGCGGTCGTGTAGAGGTGTCCCGGTGGTGGCCAGACGATTCCTTCTTGGTCTTCAAATTCAACAGGGCCGGTACCGTCGGTGCCGAGCGCCCACTGGACAATGTCGGTCGAGTGCGCGCCGGTGTTGGTGACCTGGCCGCCTGAATAATCCCGAATGAAACGAAATCGGTAGAGGCAGCGGTCGATGTGGTACGGAGCGTCGGGCGCCGGCCCCAGCCACATGTCGTAGTCGAATCCATCGGGCACGGGCATTTCCTGCCAACCCGGGCCGGGCCCGGCACTGCTGCCGTTGATGATGGCGACCGCTCGTTTTACTTCGCCGATTCGACCGTTGCGAACCAGTTCACACATGCGGCGGACAACCGCATTGGACCGATATTGGCTGCCGGTTTGCAGTACACGCCCATGTTTGCGAACCGCTTTGACCATCTGCTGTCCGTCGTGAACGGTCAGCGACATTGGTTTCTGGCAATAAACATCCTTACCGGCTTCGCAGGCTTTGATTGTCGCCAACGCGTGCCAGTGATCAGGCAGCACAATCATGACCGCGTCGACATCGTCGCGGGCCAGCACATCGCGGAAGTCGCTGTATGCATCGCAGCCGCTGTACTCGCCCGAGCGTGTCTGCTTGGCGTAGTGCTCGTTGACGTTTTTCTGCGCCGGTTCGCGTCCCAGGTAATGTTCCGGCCGGGCATAGCCGTCGCTACCCCGATTAACATCGCACACGGCCACGACCTGTGCATCGGGCTGTCGCAGCATGCTCGGCAAATCCACTCGGCTCTGATTCCCACATCCAATCATGGCGACGTTGATGCGGTTGCTCGGGGCGGTCGCCCCCAAGACAGAACTCGGCACGATCGTCGGTGCGGCAACCGTGGCTCCAGCAGCGGCAACGAATTGTCGCCGCGTGAGCCGGTGACTCCCGATCGGACTGTTCTTACTATCGGAGCGATTGAACATGAAGTGGGATTCCATTGCAGAGGAATGATGGTGCGAATGCATCGTAGACGGTTCCGCCCCGCCATTCAACGTCGGCGTCCCGAGTCCCGTTCTCTCGTTGCCGGTGAGCAACTTGTGCACCGTGATACGCGGCTTCTCGATTCACTGCGAAATCGGCCTGCTTGAAGCGGACCGTCAACGCAGGAACAAACGATAGACCGGATTTTGGGTCTCTTCGGCGCAGCGGTAACCGAGGTTGCTGATGAAGTCTTTGAACGCATCGCGGTCGTTCTCGGGAACCTGGATGCCGACAAGAATGCGGCCGTAATCGGCGCCTTGATTGCGA
>NZ_JBFHKV010000132.1:0-11859 GCF_041595215.1 Stieleria sp.
AACCAGACACGTTGCCGATGACGGCCGACACGGTGTTTGACCTCGCCTCGATCACCAAACCGGTGGCCACGGCGACGTCGATCGCGCTGTTGTCCCAACGCGGCAAAATCGATCTCAACGCCCCGGTGTCCCAGTATTTGCCAGAATTCACGGGGCACAAGAAAGAAACCATTACCGTCGCGCAGTGTCTGCTGCACGTCAGCGGACTGACGCCCGACAACGCCTTGGCCGACTATCAAGACGGACCGGAAACGGCGTGGCGGCGGATCTGTGAATTGAACTTGCGATCGGATCCGGGAACCAAGTTTGCCTATTCGGATGTCGGATTCATCGTGTTGGGAAAGCTGGTTGAAACGGTCAGCGGTCAGCCGTTGGATGGGTTCGCCAAAGAAAACGTGTTCGGCGCCATCGGGATGGACGAGACCACCTTCAATCCGCCCTCGCACTTGAAGGCACGTGCAGCGCCGACGGAAAAACAATCCGACGGTTGGCTGCAAGGCGAAGTGCACGATCCGCGGGCTTCGCGTTTGGGCGGCGTCGCCGGACATGCGGGGCTGTTTTCAACCGCCAACGATCTGGTCAAGTTCGGCCAAGAGCTGCTGGCCGCCTCGCAAGGGGATTCATCGGTCATCGAGCGGGAGACGTTTGAACGGATGACCGCCCCGCACCCCGTTCCTGCCGACAACCCGCGCGGAACCCGAACGTTGGGTTGGGATCATCAGTCGCCTTATTCCAGCAACCGCGGCACGGCGTTGTCCGACCGCGCGTTTGGACACGGCGGATTCACCGGCACCGTGCTGTGGATCGATCCGGAGAACGATCTGATTTTTATCTTCCTCAGTTCGCGACTGCATCCCGACGGCAAGGGCAGCGTGAATCATCTGGCCGGCGAGATCGTCACGCTGGTCGCCGGCGACTCCCACTAGCACGTCCCATTAGCACGTGGCGTCAGCCAGTGGCGCGTGATGCGGGTCACCACGCGCCGGTCGCTGACGCGTCCCGCTGAAATGGCGGTCGCTGACGCGCGTCGCGGGATGCACCAGCACGTGGCGTCAGCCAGTGGCGCGAGATGCGGACGGATCATCACGCGCCGGTCGCTGACGCGTCCCGCTAGAATGGCTTCACTTTCCGGCCGTGTTACCTTGCAGCCATTGCTGATAGACCGGCGAGGCGGCAAAGCGTTTGAAATCTTCGACCGTCGCCAGGTCGGTGAACTCGTAGCCGTATTGATCGCGTAACGCCGCCAAATGGTGCAGCGTGGATTCATGATCATCGCTCGCCAGGGAAACGGTCAACGCAAAGTCGTGGGCGCCGGCCAGGCCGAGCGCGTCGACGTCCACCGTTTCGATCATTTTTTGAGCCGCTTCGGTCGCCCCGAAGGTGGCTCGTACGCCGGCGACCAACGTCGTCAAATAGGGATCGCCGCCGGTCCACTTTTGGATCGAATCGTAGGACTTCAGCAACAGCGCTTCATCCTCGTTGATTCCCGCCGCGTCCAGGGTGATCAGCCCCAAGCAGGCGTCGTTGGGAAATCGATCGGAATACTCGTTGATCGCGTCGACGTAGACCTCGTAGTCGCCCTCGGCCAGCGACATGACTCGAAACAGCATCGGCAGTTTCATCTGTTGAATCTTGGCGGGCAATTCGTCATAGATCTGCAACGCCCGCTGATAGTTACCTTGCTGGACCGCAGTCGACATCTCCTGTTGTTTGGTCAGGTTTTCCATCTCGGTCTTGGCCGTCCCCGACAACCGCGAGAGGACCGAGTTCTGACTTTGAATGACGGCGGCGACGTTCGTGCGAAGCGAATCGCCAAACGATTCACCGGTCATCGCGATAAAGAAATGCTCTCCCACGACCTTGCCGTTTTTGCGAGCCAGTTGGAAATCGTGGTAGTTGGTGCCGCCGTCATCGGTCAACAACCGCATCACCACATGCTGCGCTTCGCCACGCTGCACCGTGCGGACCAGGCGGTACGATCCACCGTTTAGGGTACTTTGATGAACCACGCCGACCAGATTCTTGACCGCTTGAGAGGCGCCCTGATGAAAGCCTGATCGAAAGCGGGGATCCACATCAAATCCTTCCAGGGCGCGATCGAAAATCGAAGTCCAGTCGATCAATTGGGTCGCCTTGGCGGCATCATTTTGCTCAACCGCTAGCTGCCACTCCGCCGCGAATTGTTCGGCTTCGGCAGGGCTGACATCAGAAACGATCGCACTGTCATCCGTTGTGATCTCCTCCAGTGTCGTCGGCTGGGGGGCGGTGCTCGATTGCGTCGCCGGCTTGCTGCATCCGGCAAACACGGCGAGCAGCAACATCAGGGCGATGATTTTTGACAGGTCTCTCTCGTGCACTGCCGGACTCCTAAAAAACGGAAGGTTGTTGATGATGTCCACAGGATAACCGATCCGGCTGACCGGCGGTGATTGCCCACCGGCGGTCTACGTTGTGAAGTGTTTGTTCCCTGTGTTTGACGAGGTGTTAGCGGCAGGGCGCGAGCCCTCCGGTTCCTCATCGTTGCCGAAACACCGGCGGGCGCGCGCCCTACCGCTAAAAATTGCTTCACAGCGTCAACCGGCGGCGATCGGATTCATTCATCGCCCCGATGTCGTTTCAGTTGTAGGGCAGCTCGTAAACGCTGTACGTCTCGTTCTGCTGACCGTTGACCGGGTAGATCTTGACCAAGGGCAAGCGTTTGGTCGCAACCCGGTTGTCGACGATCATGAATCGCACCCCGTACCGCTGGCGATACGCCCGCAGTTTCGCATAGCTGATCGGAACCCGCACGGAATTCAATGAGATCACGCCGGTTCGCTTGGGGAAAATGTCGTCAAACCGGTCTCTCCATTGAAGCAACGACTTGGCATCCTGTGGCACATCCTTCCAATTGGCAACTTCCGCGCGGGACGAATACCACTTGAACGTTTGCTGGTGCCGGGGCGTCAGAAAAATCTCGTCGCGAGGCATGGCGACACGTACCCAGTCACAGACGGCGACCCAGTCCGAATGCGAACGTTGTTGGCGCTCGGCGTCGGCATTCAAGTCGACCCCCAACAGACGATGGCTGGTCGACGGTGGGATGCCGATTCGATTCCGCTCCCACGCCGATCCCAGAAACAATCCGGTCGCGACCAGAAGCACCAACAGGGCGGCTCCACGCGTCAGGGCGGCAGGTTCCAGCGATTGTCGCGACGCCAGCAACTGCATCAACCACAGCGCCAGGATCAGTGGCACGATCGCATCACTCAGCCGAAACCAATAGTAACGCAACAGCTTCGCCGCCAAATCCGGCATCACCGCCGGAAGGGCGCCGACGATTAAACCGCAGCCGGCGATCCCCAGTGCGCCGATGCCGATCCAGATCACACGCCGTTGTGCGGTCGTCGGGCGGCCTAGGTAGGCCAACGTCAACAAGCCGATCGCCAAGACACCGTGACGGACAAACCAGTGCATCGGAAAATCACTCGGAAGCAGATGATGTCGGATCCGCATGTAGCTGTAGATCCTGGCCGCCTCCACACTCTCCGCGGCCGTCGCGCCGAGGGTCAAACTGATCGCCGGCAGCAGTCCGAACAACGAAAGGGCTCCGCCGACAAACAGCCCGACGCTGAAGAATCGCATCGGCGGCTGATCGGATCGCTTGAACCAGCGTTCGGTCACCACAAAGGCGACGGTCGCGGCGATCACGGCCCAGCCACCGGTCAGCACGTGAAAGGCCGACGCGGCGCCGAACCAGATCCAGCCGCGCGACCAGTTCCGCCGCGCCACCTCGGCGATGCCCATCAGCACCAGGGCATAGGCCGGCACCTTGGCTTCGATTCCGCCGACGACCCACTCGCCGGCCAGGTTCCCGTGTTCGATCCCGACCAGCCACAGGACTGCGACGCCCAACGACGCGAAGGCGGGCAATCCGAAACTGCGACAACATCGCCGCAATCCGATCGCCAGCATCAGCCAGCCGACCAGACGTCCGATCCAAGCCGTGGTCCCGAGCGAGACGACTTGGGTCAGCGCGCCGAACGTCCAGTAGAACGTCGTGTGGGCCTTCCCCGATGCGGCGAACAGGTCGCGCGAGCAAAACGTGGGATCCCAAAAGTTCTTGGCCTTGACCAAATAATGGGCTTCATTGACCGCGGGCGGAGGGTCGCCGGCATAGATAAAAAACAGACCCAGCAGCGCAGCGACCTCTGCGACCGCGATCCAAACGGCGCGGCGATGACTCCCTGACGTGTCGCTTGTTGATGTCTCGACGTTCAACCGTTCTAACCGTGTGTTCATCGCCCCGCGGCCCTCACCGACACAACTCGATCGCGCGGTCGATGGCCGAACGCATGCTATTGGGACTCGCCGTTCCTTTCCAGGCGAGATCCATTGCGGTGCCGTGATCGACGCTGGTCCGCACGATCGGCAAACCCAGCGTGATGTTGACCGCGTCGTCGAACGACAACGCCTTCAGCGGAATCAAGCCCTGGTCATGATACATGCAGATATGGACGTCGGTGTCCGCTCGCATTGCCGGCGTGAACGCGGTGTCGGGCGGGACCGGGCCGGTGATCCGCCATTTTCGATTTTCGGATTCGCATTCCTGTCGAACCCTTTCGATCGCCGGGCGGATCAAGGTGTCTTCTTCGCCGTGGCTCAATAATCCGTTTTCACCGGCGTGGGGGTTGAGCCCCAGTACGGTGATGCGGGGCGGCCGGCCGAAGCGTTTTTCCATCGCCGATCCGCCCAGTCGGATGGCGCGTGCGATCAGCGGAACGGTCAGCGTGGTGACAACGTCGGCCAGGGGCACGTGGATGGTCGCCAGCACCGTCGAACAGGCTTGGCCGGACAACATCATGCAAAACTCTTTTGTTTGCGTGCGATCGGCCAGCAATTCGGTGTGCCCCAAATAGCCCGTCTCGGCAGCGTGCCAGGCCTCTTTTTGAATCGGACCGGTCACGATGGCGTCAAAATGCCCCGCCAAGGTTTCTGCGATGGCCAGATCAACCGCGGAAAACGATGCCTGCCCGGTTTCTCGCGAAAATTTGCCGGGAACCAACGTTTCGGGCGGCACGTCCCCGCAGTCGACCAGCCCCGACGGCGGAAACGGCCCGGCACCGGCCAGTTGTGCGATCGTGGTCAGTGGGGGCAACTCCAGTCCGCGCATCGCCGCAAGCTTTCCCAGGATCGCAGCCGGGCCGACTAGAATAGGAACGCAGCGGCTGCGCACCGACGGTTCTGCTGCACAGGCCAACGCGAGTTCCGGCCCGACCCCCGCTGCGTCGCCGACGGTGATGGCCAGACGGGGTTTGTCGCGGTGGACGGACGCGGCTCCAAGTGGCGACGGGTTAGACATTGGACTAGCGTTTTCTTGGGGAATTGGTTGAGATAGCGGATCGATGAGCACCACGGTGGCGTGGTATCGGCTTCCCGGTTGTCATCGTCGAATTGTCTGGTTTGACAGGCGGGACGCCTATCCCACAAACGTTACAGAAAGGAAAGGGCAGGATTGTCGATGCGGCCAACGGTCAAATCAAACGACGCGATCATCGGTGGGACGTTCCAGCGGCGACTTCGATGGATGGCGCTAGCGTGTGTGGTCGCGGTGGCGTTCTCGCTGATCTCGCCTGCTCGGGCGGATGACCCCGGACCGGCCGAAACCGCGCTGGTGGTGTGCCCGTCTGACTTTCGCGAGCCGCTTGAAGAATGGATCGACTATCGCCGCACGCAGGGAATTCACGTGCGCGTGATCGATTCCGAATCGACCGCCGGTGGATTGTTGTCGGCGATTCGGCAAAACGCCATCGGCACGGATCGATTTTTATTGCTGGTCGGTGACGCGCCGGTGATCGGTTCGGCGGCGGACACACGCAAGCAGGTGCCGATGCATTATGTCGCCACCACGGTCAGCGCCAAGTTCGGCAGCACCCCGACGATGGCGACCGACTATCCGTACAGCGACATCGATTCCGACGGCCAAGCCGATGTGTCGGTCGGACGGCTGCCGGTCGATACCCCGGATCAATTGCGTGATTTGATTCGGCGGATCAAGGCCTACGAGGCCAGTCGCAACTTTTCGCTGTGGCGTCAGCGCGTTCAATTGGTCGGCGGGGTCGGCGGGTTCGGCATGTTGGCTGATTCGGCGATCGAGTCGGTCACGCGAATGATGGTGACCGCTTCGCTACCGATTCCGGTCCGCACCAGCGTGACCTACGGCAGTCCCGGTCATCTGTTTTATCCCCGCAAACGATTTACCGAGTCGGTGACCGAGCGTTACACCCAAGGCTGTCGGTTCTGGGTCTACGCCGGGCACGGCATGGTCGATCGGCTCGACAGCGTCCCCAGTGGTCCGACCGGCATCCCGGTGCTCGATGGCAATTCGATCGGCAACCTGAAATGCGATCCCGCCAACGCACCGATCGCAGTCTTGCTGTGCTGTTTCACCGGGGCCATCGACGCCGGCATCGATAGTTTTGCCGAGCAGTTGCTGTTGCACCAGTGTGGTCCGATCGCGGTGATCGCCGGCAATCGAGTGACCATGCCGTACGGCAATGCTTCGTTGACGCTGGGGTTGATCGATTCGATCTACGGCCAAGGTGCCGAGGGCCTGCCACCGGCCGATCGCTTGGGCAGCGCGTGGTTGGCCGCGATCCGGCGGATGGAATCGGAAGACGAATCAACGGAGAAAGGTCCGCTGCGAACGATGGTCGATGCCGTCGCGACGTTGGTCAGTCCGGCGGGCACCAAACTGGCCGACGAACGCAGCGAGCATGCGGCGTTGTACGGATTGCTGGGCGACCCGCTGTTGAAACTGCATCCTCCCGCAGCCGTTGAAGTCGAGACGGAGACCGGATTCGATTTCGGCGCCCCGATCGAAGTCACCGTGACCAGTCCGATCGACGGCGAGTGCGTCGTGATGTTGGATCACCCCTTGGGAGAGACTCGCAAGACGGTCCCCGGTCGGCCCAAGCCGGACCCGAACGAAATCACCCTGGCCCGAGTCGCGGAACCGATTTCGGCGGGCCAACCCAAGACATTTTTGATTCGCTTGGAAGAGCAACGAGCCGGACTGATCGCCATTCGGGTGCACGTTGCCGGTCGAGAGACCTGGGCCGCCGGTGGCGGCAAGACCATCGTGCGCCCCCCAGCCACCAAGACAGTGCCCTAAGTTTCCAAAGGTGGCGTACGCTTCCAGCTTGCGACTCCCCGCAGTGGTGTACGCTTCCAGCTTGCGACTCCCCGCAGTGGTGTACGCTTCCAGCTTGCGGCTCCACACCTGTGTCACAGCCGGAAGCTGTCGCTTCCGGAGTGGCAAGCAGGATGCTTACCCCACTCTCCTTCCACTCCGGAGAGGCAAGCAGGATGCTTCCATCACTTTCCTTCTACCCCACGTGCCCATGAAAGTCATCTCGCTCAACTGCAATCACTGTGGTGCTCCGTTGGATGTTCCCGCCAAGGCACGTTTCGCGACCTGCGGGTTTTGCGAAGCGAAACTGGCGATCGAGCATGTCGGCAACAGCTATTCGACGACGGTCTTGGATGAGCTGAAGGAAACGACCGCGCAGATCGCGAAAGACGTGGCCGAAATCAAATCCTCCAGCGAGATCAAGGAGTTAGATTCCCGTTGGCAGCAGGAACGCCTCTCACACATGGTGACCGGCAAGCACGGCCATCAGAGTCTGCCGACCAAGACAGGAGCGGTGGCTGGTGGCGTGATGGTGGCGGTCTTCGGGCTGTTCTGGACGATCATGGCGACGGGGATATCCGGCGCGGGCTCTCGCATGGGGGCACCGGGTGTCTTTCGTATCTTTCCCCTGTTCGGAGTCCTGTTCATCGCCTTCGGCGTCTTCATGGCTTTTCGGATCTATTCGCGTGCCGACACGTACGAGCGGGCCAATCAACAGTACCTGTCCAAGCGACGCCAACTTGCCAGGGAGCAGTCGCGGCCTGATTGAGAGATGCCCCATCGATCGATTTCGACTGTGGCCCAACCGGCTTCATGCATCAAGAGTTTCTCCCACGGATGGCAGTGCGAACCCACGGATAACGTATCCTGCTTGGAATCCGTGGGTTCGCCCTGCCATCGGTGGGGACCTCTTCAGCCTTGACATAGCGAACGCTTCCGCGTTCATGCGTCTACACGGTCGCGCCATCGGGTTTGTGTTCCAATTTCTATTTCACCACAAAATAGGTTCCTGCGAAACGATCACTCAAGCACTGATTGCCTCGGTAATAGGGAACAACGACCATCGTTGTGGCCACCACAACCAGACTAACAATGACGCCCAGTTGGATCGAGGAAGGACTCCAATAAGCCAGCGTTAAATGAAACGCTGCGCCGACGATGGCGATTGCCAACACCAGAATGCCGCTGAAAAACATGCGGATGAACACGCGCAACCCCGACGCTCGTTTGCCTCGACGATTGACCAGCACCAAGCCGAACATTCGTATCAGCAGGCCGCCACGAAACAGCAGGCCGGTGAACAGACTGGGGAACCAAATGAATTCCAGCCACGTGTAGGCTGGACCGAGCGCTGTCCAGAAAGAAAACGTGATTTGGACTTGATCGCCGGGGTCGTCCAGCCAGTCTTGTCGCAACGCCTGATAAACTGCGGTGGCCTCGCGGAGTTCGTCTGGGGACGGTTGCTGTGAATCGATCGCCCGACCAATGGCCATGCGGTCGGCTGGCGTCAGCCGTGTGATGGCATAGATCGAATTCATCGCGTCCTTATCCTCCATCACGTGAGCGAAATTTCCGGCTACATGACGCTGCACCGCGACCACGCGATCGATACGCTCTGCGGTCAACAATCGCTCTTCACGCGCCAGCACCTGTGCCACTTCGTGAAGCTGGTCGATCTCGGGATACCGGTCTTTTTGACTTTGGTAGAGAACCGCCGCGAACAGACCAAACATCACCGTCATCAACGGCAAGGCGAGTGAGATGGCGACCACACCCAGAACACGGGAACGCAGTTTCAGCCCGCGATCAGGATCAACACTGTGTAAGATCTGTGTCGCGCTGCCAACTTCGTCGGCGTCTGCGACTTGAAGCATCGCATTGTATTGACTGAGCGACCACGATCGATCGTTCGACGCCGGGCCATGGTCTGCACTGAGCCAAATCGACGCGGCTCGACGGATCAACTGTAACGGTTCCGCATCAGGCTGCGACGACTCGGGTACGTTTGCATCGTCGCCGACATTCACCGTGGCGCTCTCGGCGGACATTTCGAACGGCAACCGCTTCAGTTCGTCCAAGTCCGTGACCCACAGTTGTCGCAGCGTCGGCAGCTTCGCCACGTCAGACGATGTGTCGCGTTGCTCCCCCGAATTCTGCGGTTCTGGTGGCCTCGGCACCTCCGTCAGCAATTGGACCAGACGTCGCATGACACGGATCGCTCGGGCACAGCAGACCGACTTCAACAGGCCGATCAGGGATTGTCCTGTGGGGGCTTCGTAACAGTCCCAACACTCGGTTTCGCTACGGCGTCCGCCCAGCCAGCGGAGTGTCGCCTGGCTCGTGGAATTCCGTACCGTCGCGGGAACCATCGAGGTGCCAGTGGGCTGAACATGTAGCCAAACCCGTCGCAATAGTCTGGCATCGTAGCCAAGAATCAGTTGTTCGTTTTCAAGTTCCAATACGGTTTGCAATTTGTGATAGGGTCCGATTGTTGCCGCGTTCGGATCGAAGTTAAATGAGTCACGCTCTGTTGCGTCTTGGTCCTGTTCCGCCGTGATCCGTTTGACGTCTGGCATCCGTTGCAATACGCGTGTCGACGTCATGCGATCGTGAATCGCCGCGTAGCCGTTTCTCGAACGCGCAGTCACGAACAGGCCAAACTTGAGGATAAAGTAAGACCAGCCCACCAGGAGGGTCACAAACATGGCGGGGCCGAAGACAAACTCCGTCGAGTCATGCGAAACATAAAACAAATTGAACAGCGTCGATGGAATGATGGGAACACCGAGATACAGAAATGCCCGGCCGATGGTTTGCGACAAGGTCGGACGGTCGCCCTCGGCCGTGACACGCAGACTGAACAGTTTCTTACCGATCGTGTATCCGTACTTCCATTCTGCGACCGCGTAGTAGGCGATCGTCAATCCGACCATCAACACTCCCAAGGCGATCGTTCCCAAGCTTTGTGTGGGCCCGAAATCCGTTGCCAGGTCGCCGCGGTATTGGCTGATAAAACTGACCGGTACCAGTACAAACCAACAGATCGCCGCGTCGACAATACCGGCCAGCGTCCGATCACCCAGCGAGGCTGCGACCGGGGACTGGGAACTGAATGGTTTCAACGCTGCACGGAGCGCATCGTAGTTTTCAAATCGCCCACCCTGGGGTTTCTGCAGACAGCGGGCGATCACTGCATTCAATTCCGCAGGAATCTCACGACGAATCGTTGACGCCGAGGGTGCGGGCTTGTCGAGCACGGTCGCCAACAGATGGATCATGTTGTCGGCATCAAACGGGACTTCGCCGGTCAGCAAGTAGAACAGCGTGACACCGACCGAATAGATGTCGCTGCGGCGATCGAGCGGTTCGCCGCGGAGCTGTTCGGGGGAAGCGAAGGCGGGCGTTCCCAGAAATGTGCCCTCGATCGTGACTTCTGACATCGTGTTGAGAGGTCCGCCGGTGGTCGAAATCGATAAGCCGAAGTCGCCGACCTTGACCGTTCCGTCAGCGGCAACGAAGCAGTTGGAGGGTTTGACGTCACGGTGCAGCACTCCGCGCTCATCGGCCGCTGCAAGGCCATCGATGATTTGAATCACGGCATCAACGGCGCTGCGGATCGACATCGGTCCCATCCGCTTGACGTGCTCGGCGAGGGTTCCACCGTCGACCAATTCCATCGAGATCGTCGGAACGCCATCGATTTCTTCGGTGCCGTAGACGTAGACGCTGTTGGGGTGATTGATCGAAGCAGCGAGTCGGCCTTCGCGCAAGAATCGTGCGCGTGCTTCGGGCTGGTCGAGTGATTGGGCCAATACCTTCAGCGCCACACGCCGGGATGTCGGCACGTGCTCAGCTTCATAAACCACTCCCATCCCGCCACGTCCGAGCCGGCGGACGATCCGGTAGTCTCCCATCCGAGCACCGGGATCCAGGTCGGCAAACGGAGCGGTCGCACCGACCGATTGCATGGAATCGAAGTGTTTGTCGCCGGGCAGCGAACGCGTCTCGGATAAAAATGGGCTTGCCAGCTCCGAATCGGTCGGCTGCAGCACCCCGCGCATCAGGCACGCCGGACACATCGGCTGGCCCGTTGTCGGAGTGAGCGGACCGTCACAGGTTGGGCATCGTTCAGTTGAATTCATCGGTTTTTCCGTTACGTCGTGTTGCTCATCATGGGGTAACGGAAAGCCGGCGGGGGGTTACAAGAAAACTGAAAAAAGAATTCTCCAGCGGACTCAGCCCCCCAGCGCCTGAAAGAGTTGCCGAATTTCATCTGCGATGTGTTCCGGCGACTCGACGGTCGAAGCGATTTCCGATTCCAATTGTCGACGATATCTCTTTCGCAACCGATGCACGGCAACTTTGACGTTGGTCGGCGAGATCCCCAACGATTCCGCGACCAGGGCGTAGGGTTTTCGTTCCCCGTCGGTCGACAGATAGGGGCGAAGTTCTGAGAACAGCGTGGCGTTGCCGTCTCGCTCGTATTCTGTCTGAACCGATTTCAAGGCTGCGTCCAATGCGGCGATAGCCCATTGGCGATGGTATTCGTCTTCGGGTCGGCCGCCATCGGCGATCCAGTGGGATCGTTGCCCATCCGCGTTTCGCAAATCCAAACTCAGGCGTGGATTGCCGCCTCCGCGACGCAACGCGGTGGCTTTTGCATATTCGTTAGAGAGAAAGTTTTCGAG
>NZ_JBFHKV010000133.1:0-11811 GCF_041595215.1 Stieleria sp.
GTCGTCGAGGATTTTTTCCAGCTGTCGCATGCTGCGCGAGAGCAGGACACGAACCGACACGTCGCTTTTGCCGAGTTTTTCGGCGATCTTCTTGGTCGGCAATCCTTCGGCGTAGCGCATCCGAATCGCTTGTCGTTGTTCTTCACCGAGTGACTCGACGGCCGCTTGCATTCGCATCATCCGCACGTCGCGACTGAACGCCGCGCTGGGGCTGGTCATGCTGGCGGCCAGCAGTTGTTCCAGCCCGGGGGCGGAATCGCCGGACGAACTGCCGCTGCCGGCGGCGTTGAGGGATTGTTGCCGATTCACATCGCGTCGCTTGGCATCAAAATGAAAGCGATGGGCATCGACGACGCGTCGACGGGCGAGTTGTTGCAGCCAGTCCATCGGCGAATACTCGTCCAGCGGAGCGGTTTCCAGCCCGGCAAGGGCAGCCGCAGAGACCTCCTGGACCAAATCATCGACTTCGACGACGGCCAGCAGGTGTTCGCCGGTGATCGATCGCACGAAACCGGAGAGCTGAGCGTGGTGCTGCCGGATGTATTCCGCCAACGCCGTCGCATCTTTTTGTTTGATCCGCTCGATCAGCTCCAATTCAGCAGGGGATTCATCGGACATTTCAAATCGGCTTGATGGAAAGGGTTGGCAAGGCTCAGTGTTGATCCGCACAGATTGGCTTGATCCGCGACGGTTGGGCTGATCCGCAACGGGTGCGTGAATCGTCACCAACGAGTATAACGGAGATCAACCGACCGGCGGTTTGCACGCGGCAAACGCTCTCCTGCTCGTCTATCCCGTTCCATGACCGACAGGACACCCATTACTGACGACACATCCGGGCCGGCCGCCGGTTCGGACCGGTCGGTGGATCCCAACGCGACCACCGACGTCCCGAGCCAGGAATCCGACGGTCCGTCGCCGATCGATCTGGACCAGATGGATGAGTTGTTGGAGCAGGCGCTGGAGCAATACCTGCAAGCCGCCCCGTTGAGTTCGCCGCAAGAGTTGATGCGGTTTCTTCCCGATGTCGATCTGACCACCCGGCGATTCCTGTTGGTCGAATTGATCAAATTGGACATGGCCAGTGTCTCCGAAGCCACGGTCACGGGATCGCAGATGGGCGTGACGCCGCGTGTCGAAGATTACTTGACGCATTTTTCCGACGTGATGACCGCGGCGGATGTGCCGCTGGATTTGTTGATGGAGGAAATCCAGTTGCGCAAGGAGGCCGGCGAAGTGCTCGATCCGGCCGACTATGCCAAGCGGTTTCCCCAGCACGACTCGATGATCGCCGAACTGCTGGGCGGGCAGTTGAGCGCAAAACCCGAAGCGACCGCCGCGGTCGCCCATCGCAAACGCCCGCCCGAGTTTCAAATCGGGCAACAAGTCGATGACTTTGTGATCATCCAGACGCTCGGCAGCGGTGCGTTCGCCAACGTGTACCTGGCCCGCCAGTTGTCGATGAGTCGATTGGTGGCGTTGAAGGTTTCCAAGGGCACCGGTGACGAACCCCAGGCGTTGGCCCAGTTTGATCATCTGAACATCGTGCGCGTCTATGATCAACGCATGCTCGACGACCCGCCGTCGCACCTGTTGTACATGCAGTTTCATCCCGGCGGAACGTTGGCCGACGTGGTCGAACGGGTGCGTCACACGCGGCCTTGGGATCGATCCGGCGAGATGATCTTGCACGCCGTCGACCGATCGTTGTTGAAGACGGCTCAGGCGGTTCCGGAACGCTCGGCGTTGCGGGAAGCATTGCGGACGATGTCTTGGCCGATGGCCGTTGCCTGGGTCGGAATCCAATTGTCTCGCGCGCTCGAAAGCGCCCATCGACGTGGCGTGATGCACCGCGACGTCAAACCGGCCAACGTGTTGTTGTCGGCCGAGGGCGTTCCCAAACTGGCCGATTTTAACGTCAGTTTTTCCGGCAGTGCCGGACGCGCCGGAGCGGCCAGCAGTTTCGGCGGTTCGATCGGCTACATGGCACCCGAGCACCTCCGCGCGATCTCCGCAACGACGTTCTCGGCGGTCGAGGAGGTGGGACCGAAAGCAGACTTGTATTCGTTGGCGATCTTGTTGTGGGAACTGTGGCAAGGCAGACGCCCGTTCGAATCCGAAGGGCGTCCGAAATCGTGGACCGATGCGGTCGAGCAACAGCTGACCGCCCGCTCGTCGCTGAGCGCCCCGTCGTCGCAAAGCGAAGACGCCTTGGCGAGGTTGTTGGAAAAAATTCTGCGTCAAACACTGGCCTTCGATCCCAACGATCGGATCGGATCGGGCGCGGAACTGGAAGCCCGATTGATCTTGGCACTGCACCCCGACGCGGCGCAGTTGTTTGATCCAGAACCCGAGAGCTGGCAGGGTTGGCTCAGTCGTCAATCGCCGTGGTGGGTCGCCGCGACTCTGATTCTGGTGCCCAACGCGATCGCCGGCGTGTACGGGTTTTTCTACAACAATATGGACACGTTGGAAGCGTTGTTCGAGGAAGTGGAGGGGTTGCAGACGACGTTCATCACGCTGGTGCTGTGTATCAACTCGGTCGCGTATCCCTTGGCGGTTTTGCTGGCGATTTATTACACCAGTCGCGTGGTCAAAGGGCTCGAATCGACCTCCGCCGGGAACGAAGCGACCGATGAAGACCTTTCGTCGGCGCTGGAGCTTGCTCATCGTGCCGCCGTCATCGGTGGTCTGCTGTGGTGTCTGGCGGCGGTGCTGTATCCGAGCATCTTGTCGTACATGCACCCCGAGTTTTCGCGTCGCGAAGTCGGGCACTTCTTTTTGTCCCATGTCATCTGCGGCGGCGTCGCGGCGATCTACCCGTTTTTCGGGTTGAGCATCTATGCCATCTCCGTGCTGTATCCTCGGATGGTGCGTTCGAAATTGAAAGATCCAAACTTTGACCAACACGTCGCCACGTTAGTTCGTCGCTGTGAGCGTTACTTGTTGTTGGCCTGTATGGTGCCGTTGCTCGGCGCGACGCTATTGTTGGTCAGCAACGAGGCTGCCAAACACGTGATGTTGATCGCGATTGCGGCGACGGGGTTGGGCTTGTTCGCCGCGTTCTCCGCCTATCGATACATCCTGCGTCAATGCTCCGTGCTGGCACCGGTGCTGTCGAGTAAGCAGGATACGATTTTGTCGTTGTGAAAAAACCTCTCGTCGCATTGCGATCCTTCGCGCGACGAGAGGCGACCCTGTTTCGTGGATTGCTACGAGGCGTCTTGCCCGGTGGCGGTTCCATCGGTGAACTGATCGATCGCTGAACGCAGATCGGGCGAGGAAAGTCCCACGCCTGAATCACTCGGCGAAGCGGGTTCGGTGACCGGTTGCGAGACATTGGTCACTTGATCCGGTGTCGCCGTTTCCGTCGTGGCGGTTGGTTCAATGACCGCGGTCGCCGCCACCGGGATCGATGCGGCATCGTACAACCGCAAGTTATTCGCTTCGTTGGATTCCATGAATTGATCAAAGCTGTCGAGGACGACCAAGACTTGGTTCATGGCGATCGCTTGCCCGTTCAGATTGCCCATCGCGAGCGACTGGATCGGTAACGTCGCGGTGACTTGAATCGCTTGCCCGGCTGGTATCGAATCAAGTTTGGTCGTCACGTTGGGGCTGGTCGGACGGATGCGTCCGAGCAGTCCGACCAGCGTGACGTGCGCACCGCAGACATCACGTGTGCTGCAGTTCTTGATGACCAGGTCGAACGATGGGCCACATCCGGCCGCCGTGTCGGCATGACGCGTGATCGAAATCAATTCCAGATCGCCCAGTTCGGCCGCTGGGATCGCAATCGGACCGTAGGGATGAAACGTGTTCATCGCTGCGGCCGGACTGGAGTCGTTGTTGACACCGTATCGAAGCAACATCGGGATCACGTGGTCGCAACGATCGGGGCCGTGCAGCAATCGTCGCAATGCGGCTTCGTCGGCGTGTGCGACGGCCAGGGAATTGCCGATCAGGGCGCCCGCGATCACCGCGAACATCCACCGGCAAAGGAGAGAAAGACGTTTCATGAAATTTGTCTCGTGAGAGTTTTGGGTGCTGTCAAAAAAACAGGCCCGGTGAGTGATTCAGTGCACTCGCCGGGCCTGTGGATAACAATGCATGCCGACACCGTTGTTCGGGGACGCTGCTGTCTTAGTAGCAAGCCCAGTAGCTGGTGTAGACCGGGACGTGGTAGGTCACGGGGTGGTAGTACGTGTACGAGACCGGACGGTAGCAGTGGTAGTTGTAGGTCGGACGGTAGTAGCTGTAGCCGCGGTTGTAACCGTAGCTGTATCCGTAGCTGCGATAGCTGGACGAATAACCGTAGCCGTATCCGACGCGTCGGAAGCAGGCTGCAATGGTGTCTTCGTCTTTGTCGTCATCGCCCAGCAAGGCGTCGACGTCGGCTTGCCCGAAGTTGTCTTGATCATCCGCGACGTTGTCGGCCGATGCCTCCGCCGCAGCGATCAGATTCGTGTCCAGGGCGGCGAGTGATTGCAGCAAGTCGTCATCGGCACTGACCGAGCCAAAAATCATCACCAACGGAGCGACAGCGAACAGGATTCGTTTCAACATGGTTCTAGACCTTCACGCGATTCGACAGAGATTTTGAATTTAGAAGGCGGCAGTCCGTCGAGTCACTCGCCGCATTCGTTGTCCTTGACTGAAGTACCAAGCGGACGGGTCGGGCGGGTGTTTCAAAGAATTTTGGTGAAGGTGTTGGGCGATGCCGCTAACACCTCGTCAAACGCAGGGAATAAATGCTTTGCTTCGACACCCTCCGGGGTCGCGGTGGGCGGGGCGCCGGAGTTCCGGAGGTGTCGCTGCGCTCACCTCCGGCTAATGGCTTTGACCCCGTTCGGGGTCACGCCACCGCAGGCGTGAGCGGAATGGCGCGAGCCTACGGGCCCAAGCCAAAGAATATGACGCTTCACTTAGCACTATCGGTCTGCCGCCAGGCCGCTGGCGATTTGCAGGGTTGCGGCGTGGATGGCGACGATCTCATCGATGTCCGAGGCGTAACCGCCGCTCATCGCGATCGCGACGGGGATCGTGCGGTCGATGCACCACTGCAAGACGGTGCGGTCGCGTTCGGCGAGTCCGGATTTCGACAGGCACATTCGGCCCAGACGGTCACCGACGTAGGGGTCCGCTCCGGCCAGGTAGATCGCCAAATCGAATTCGCCGTCGGCCCGCCAACGGTCGAGGGTGCCGAGGGCCTGCGAGAGTTTTTCCAGGTACAAGTCGTCGTCGGTGCCGTCGTCCAACGGAACATCCAGATCGCTGGGGACCTTGCGGAGCGGAAAATTTTTCGCCCCGTGCATCGACATCGTGATCGCCGAGGCGTCAGCGGCGAGGATCGATGCGGTGCCGTTGCCCTGGTGAACGTCCAAGTCGATCACGCAGGCACGCTTGATCAGCGATTCTGATTGCAATGTTCGTATCGCGACCGCCGCGTCGTTAAACACGCAGTACCCTTCACCGGCGTCGGCAAATGCATGATGCGTGCCGCCGGCCAGGTTGGCGGCAATGCCGTCGGTCAAGGCGCTGCGGGAGGCCGCGATGGTCGCACCGGTGCTGCGCCGTGACCGCTGGACCATTTTGGGCGACCAGGGGAATCCGATCCGCCGAATTTCCGGAGTCGACAGGCTGCCGTCTACCACCCGAGCGATGTAGTCCGCGTCGTGACAGAGACGCAGTTGATCATCCGTGGCCGCCGGTGGCACCAGCAACACGTCGTTGCGATGGGCATCGCTGGTCGCCACGTGACGTCGCAGACGACGGTACTTGTCCATCGGAAACCGGTGCGTCGGCGGCAACGGCAATTCGAAATGATCGGTATAGTACAGACGCACAGGCGATCCGTCAGAAAACAAAAAACAGGGCGAACGAACACGACATGAATGACCCAGCACAGAATCCTTACGTGGCAAGTTCGACAACACCAGGGGGATTGTTTCCCCAGGGACGATCGGCAGGGACGATCAACGCGGCGGCGCGAATCGGTACGGTGATTTCCTTGGCGCTGATCAGCGGTGTGGTGATGATCACGGTGATTCTGGCTTATCTGGTGTTCTCGAATCCTCCCGAAGATCAGCAACTGCTGCGATTTGACGGGGACGCGATGCTGTTTCTGATCATCGGTTATGGCATCTTCATCGGCGCCGCGGGGGCCGCGATCGTGCTGCGCGGAATCATGAAGAACCAAGCGGCGGCGCAGCTCAAGGCGTCTGCGGAGGAGTTGCCGCGACCGCTGGAAGGCGATTCACCGCTGCCACCATCGGGCCAGGCTTTTCTCGGCACCGTCGCAACGTACACGCTGATCGGTCAGGCGTTGGTGGAGGGCCCGGCGATCATCAACGCCATCTTCATGTTCATCGACAACAACTTGGCGCACCTGATCCCGATCGTGTTGGCGGTGATCGGGATCGCGATGCAAATCCCGACGCCCGGCAGAATCAAGACGTCGCTGGAAGATGCGAAACGGTGACCGATGCTCGCCAGTGAAGTGACCGGATCGGTCCAAGAGGTTGATCGACCTGTGAAGGAAACCAACGATGGTTCAGCTTGCCGCCACTCTGCTCCGGCGTCGGCCGCCGGAGCGGGCTCTCATGTAAGCCGAACGAAGACAACCGTCAGCGTAGAAGCTCTGTCCAATCATCCATGCGAACCGCTCAAACGCCGGCGGCGGGGCCTGCGAAGTTCCGTCACGGCATTCATTCGCCGTTGGCGGGAATACGATCTACACAAGCTGTCGGTAGGCATCGGCCGCGTCCTGCTGTGGCCGTTCCCCGACAGCGTCTACCTGCGTCTGGGCTATCGCGTCTTCTTCGGCACCTGGCCCGATTATCGGCACCCCCGCAGCTTCAACGAGCACATCCACGAATACATGCTGCGCTGTCGGGATCCGATGCTGAGCATTCCCGCCGACAAGATTGAGTCGCGCCATTATATTGCCGAACGCGTCGGTGCTGATGTGCTGGTGCCGCTGTTGGGCGTGTGGGACCGTCCCGAAGACGTGCCGCTGTCGACCCTGCCGCGCCCGTTGGTGCTCAAGCCCACCGCTGCCAGTGGCCTGGTGCTGATCGTACGGGCTGAGGACGAGCTTAACGAGGACGAGGTGCGGGACCAAATGCGTCGTTGGCTGAGACGCTGCTACAGCCAAGTCAATCGGGAATGGTGCTATCGTGGTGTGCCACGTCGGTTGATGGCAGAGACGATGTTGAGCGACGACTGCGGCGGGCTGCCGCCCGACCACAAGGCCTATGTCATCGGCGGCAAGGTGCGTTTCCTGCAGGTGGACCGCGGCCGCTTCGATCAGCACACTCGCAACGTGTACGACCCACAATGGAACCCGCTGCCGGCGCGTTGGACGCTGCAGAACCACGAGCCTGATCTGTGTCCGGCGTGCTTGCCACGCATGATCGAGTTGGCCGAGATCCTGGCCGAGCCGTTCGAGTTCCTACGTGTCGACTTCTACGTGATCGGCCAGCAGCTGTACATCGGCGAGCTGACGAACTATCCGGGCGCCGGATTCGAACGCTTCATCCCCAGTGATTACGCTTGGGAGATCGGCAAATTCTGGACGGGGCGGCCACGGAGTGAAGATCGCTAATTCGCACGCTGTCGGTCGATGCAATCAACGCGTTATCGGTTAGTGACCTTCGTTGGGGACGGCTGCCGTCTCGGATGTTTCACTGGAACCCAATGCGTCGGCCAGGGTGGCGTCTTCGCCGGCGGGCAGCCAGCGAAAGTCGATCACCAGGTTCTCGCCGTCGATCGCGGTCAGCACGGCGGGGTTTTGTTTGATCAGTTGTTCCGCCCAGCGTTCGGGCGAAAGCGACTGGTGGCGGAGGTTGAGTTGACGTGAGGGAAATTCCCAGCGGGCGCCCGCGACAAGCCGGGCCGATCGATCGGTGATCTGACAACTGGTGATCGATTCTTCGGCCGTCAGCCGGGTCGCCATCCGTTCGGCGCGACTGCGCAAGTTGTCTTCGCCGGTCTCGATCAGGACCGACAACGGGCTGGGATCGGGAGCGGTCATGGCGGCGACCGTCATCGCAACGATTCCCGCGGACGCGGCGTGCGTGTTCCAACGACTGTCCTGTTGGATGGATTCGATCAATGTTTTTTTTCCCGCCAGGATGCCCGCCGTCGTGCCTCCGGTCAGCGGGCCGCCGGGCAGCACGACCAGATCGATTCCGGACCGCAGCAGCGATTCGGCGCTGGGGATCGATTCATGGCCTTGGTGAATCGTGGCGACGGGAAGGACGGCGATGCTGATCACATCGCGGCCATTCAATGGAATCGCCGTGACGGGGTGAATGCCATCGTCGGCCAGGATCACGCAGGCGTGGTCGATGCCGTCAAAGTCACTCGGTTCCAACGTTTGGACTCCGCCACATTCGGTCAGCGTCAGGCCGGGGAACGCATCGGGCAGCGGTGTGCCGGAGGGCAATCGGATTGCTTGGCTGCGGTGCATGACCAGTTTTCGCTCTTTCGCCAACACGCTCAGCGACGCGACCGCCGCATCGAGGCTGGTGGCCACGGCGACGGCGTGTCCGTCGACATCGAGCAAACGCGTCAGCGACCGGTCCAGTTGTTGTTTCAGGTCGTTGTCGACGCAGTCTCCGCGGAGGACATCGCAACCGAGTTGTAAGACATGATCCGAAACCGAAATCCCCGAGCCCCGGCGGGTAAGTAACACCCCGCTGGCATTGAGGCAGCGAACCGCCAGATCGGTCTGACGCTCGGTCCAGCGGAGCACCGATTCGCGGCCCTGGTCGATCGCGCCGCGCGCGGTCTCGCTGGCGGTTTTGACGAGCGCGTCGAGGCCGCGCGAGGCATTTTCGGGAAGGTCACGAAGCAGTTCGGCGGCCTGTGCCTTGACTCGCACGATCGTTTCGGTGTCACTCGCTTTACGGGCCACGTCGGCAACGCCGTTACGGATTGCTTCGATGGCCCAGGGTGGAAGTCGCATGGAGGGTGTTCTCGCGGGGCGCAGTGCAAACGGCAATACCGCTAGGCTAAGCGTCGGTTCTGTGGGTTAGGGCCCGTAGGCTCGCGCCAAACGGCTGATCCTCGTATGAGATCAGCCGGTTCGCGCCAGCGTCCGGGCGTCCTCATTGATGTTAACTTAACGGTCTTGGGGCAAAGGGTGCAGGGCAAACAGAAATGGGAAAAGGACAGACGCCGTTCAGAAGCGGTCTTGTTCGGATTCCGCCCAAACGCGTGCTTCGGAGCCGTCCCAATCGACATGAATCACGCTCGGGTTGCAGCAAACCGGGCAATCTTCCACGAAGGTTTGGGAGTGGCCGGCGGCCGGGTCCAAAGGGATCACGATTTCTTCGCCGCAACTGTCACAAATATAGCTGCCATCATTGTCGAACAATTCTGGCGGCGGATCATGGTCTGGTTCACTCATCGAATTCGCCCGGAAGTGTTGAGTGGTTCGGCGAAGGAAATCGGCAGGCCCAGCGTTCGGCAGGCCCAGCGTTCGGCCACCGACACTGCTAAATTGGGCTGGTGCTGCGAAACCATAGCGATCGCACAGCGTTCAATCACGGGGCCGACACCTTTGTCGGCCTTCGCAATCTCGATTCTACCGCCATCGTCGTCACTTTGATGGACGTGTTGGTCAAGTATCTTCGAGTCTTGCGAAACAGCGGCAATCGAGGTTGTTGGCCGCTAGACGTTTGCTCATCACGCCGGGATACCATCCAATGAAGATTCGAACCAAGACCGCCCTGCGGTTGACCCTTTGCGGTGTCGCAGGGCTCGCCGTCGCGATTTCCGCTTCCCATTCCATGGCACAGGAGTCCGAGGAGGGCCGGCGACGCGGTCGTCCCGAGGCCCGCGAGGGAGACGGGGGTGGCGAACGTGGGGGCCCGCGCGGCCGCCGCGGCGAACAGGGAGAACGGGGAGAGCGGGGAGACCAGGCAGGCCCCCGCGGCGGATTCGGCGGCCCCGGAGGACCGGGCGGCCCGGGACCGGAGATGCTGCTGCGGCTGCCGGTGATCGCTGCGCTGGACGCTGACAAAGACGGCGTGATTTCGAAGGAAGAAATCGCCAACGCCAGTGCAGCGCTCAAAACACTGGACAAAAACAAAGACGGCAAAATTGATTTGGCTGAAATGGTTCCGTCACGCGGCGGTCCCGGTGGACGTGGATTTGGCGACCGCGGACCCGGCGGACCGGGAGGTCCCGGCGGGCGCGGACCCCGCGACGGTGAGGCCGGACGAGGGCCCGGACCGGGAGATGCCGCAGAAGGGCGTGGTCCGGGAGACCGTGGTCCAGGAGGACGTGGTCCGGGCGGATTTGGCGATCCCAAAGCCATGTTGGATCGATTGATGACCCAGGACAAGGACGGCGACGGTCTGCTGGCTGCCGACGAATTGCCCGAACGGATGGCCCAGATGCTGGACCGTGCCGACACCAACGAAGACGGCAAATTGTCGCGTGAAGAGATCGAAAAGGCGATGCAAGCGCGGATGGCCAACATGCGTCGTGGCGGCGGTGGTCGGCCCGGCGGAGATCGACCCGGTGCGGACCGCGGCGGGGACACGCCCGGTGGGGAACGACCGCGTCGACCGCCGACGGAGTGATCAGGGCGAAGCGATTCGGGACCGACGGATCAGGGCGGGTGTTTTTTCTGTGCCCGCTTGTCCGAAACTTGCACCTGCTGGATAGTGTGGGGAAGCGGCGGAGCGGTCACGTTCCGCCCGGCTATGGCGACTCATCTGCAGTCGCCGTTCACCTCGAACTTTCCTCGACTGCGAGTTTTGACCGGTCCTATGAGCGTATTGGTTACCCAACAGGCCCCTGACTTCAAAGCACAAGCCGTTCTGCCCGACGGCCAGTTCAAAGAAATCTCCTTGAGCGATTACAAGGGCAAGTACGTCCTGCTGTTCTTCTGGCCGCTGGATTTCACCTTCGTGTGCCCGACCGAGATCATCGCGTTTTCCGATCGTGCCTCGGATTTCGCCGAGTTGGGCGTGCAAATCCTGGGTGTCTCGGTGGACAGCCACTTCAGCCACTTGGCGTGGACCAACACGCCGCGAAACGCCGGCGGGATCGGCAAAACCGAATACCCCTTGGTTTCGGATTTGAGCAAGCAGATTTCACGTGACTACGACGTCTTGCTCGACGGCGGCGTAGCCTTGCGTGGTCTGTTCCTGATCGACAAAGAAGGCGTGGTGCGGCACCAAGTGGTCAATGACTTGCCGCTGGGGCGAAGCGTCGATGAAGCCCTGCGAATGGTCAAGGCACTGCAGTACTTTGAAGAAAACGGCGAAGTGTGCCCGGCCAACTGGCAGGAAGGTGCTCGCACGATCAAGCCGAACGTCGACGACAGCAAAGAATTCTTCGGCGCCGAATACGCGAGCTGAATGGAATGTGGTTGACGGCCCCAAATCGAATCGGCATCGCGGCTTGGCAGATCGAAGATTCGGTTTGGCGAATCGAAGCCCGTGGAGGTCGCGACGGCGTCGCACTCCACGTCGGGGACCAGTCCATCCAGTTGGTCGCCCCGGGTGATCAAACGTTGCCGCGTTTGGATGAACAATTCGTCCGCGGCGACGAGCTGCACCTGTCTTTTCCCCAATCCGACGACCGTCAGTTCGGGTTTCGATTGGTCGTCCGGCCGGTTCAATGGAACGGGTTCGCCGCCGACCCGACCCACGCCTGCTTTGAGTTACTGGTTTCGATTCAGACGACGCTGTTGGATTCCCACCCCACGCTCGATCTGGTCTTGCCCGCCAGCGAGGGGGCCCGCAGCGAGCGCGTGGCTGGATCGCAATGCCGTGTCCATCACGCCAACAC
>NZ_JBFHKV010000134.1:0-11764 GCF_041595215.1 Stieleria sp.
ACGCCGACGAGATGCCGCGAGAACAGGTCGCCGAAGAAGAAGGCCGTCCGGTGTACTTGATGAGCACGGATTCGCCGTTGAAATCCATGACCGGGGAACTGGAAAAACTGGCCATGTTCGGCGGCCAGGTCGCCGGACAAGTCACCGCGATCGACTCGGCGGCAACCGTGATCCGGCGGATCGTCGACGAAGCCGAAGCGGTGATCGATGGCTTTGCCCGATCGGCGGGTCCGGCCGGGGATTCCGATTCGATCACTTGATCGGGACGGTGAATCTCGCGACGCACTCGGATCGTTTTAACAAATTCCAAGCGGGGTTTTGTTCAAGCCGCGGCAGGTCGGGAGTGGCGTGGCTGACGGAGGTCCAAGACGCCGCGATGGCCGACGATCCGTCCACCGCGCCTTGTCCGCGGTTTGCTTTGGCGGTCAGAGCGTTCAAGCGTTCGACCCGCACGGCCAAACCGTCGGCCGGGCCCATCAAGGTGTTGCCCAAGATCTCGATCCCCTTACCGGCCGATCCGCCGCCGATCAGACGCAGCGGCGGATTGCCGCTGGCCACGACGTAGTTGCTTTCGATCCGTAGGTTGTCGGGGATCGCCCCTTGGTGGGCCCGCGAATAGATGCCGCATCCCTTGGCGTTGGCGATGAAGTTATTGCGCAGGATCGCATCGGCGGCGGCTTGGATTCCGTGGTCGCCGGTGTCCCAGATCAAGTTGTCTTCGATCACGTTGCGTGGTTGACCGGTGGTGCCGTAAACCGTGATGCCCGGATACTTGGTGCCGTGGATCACATTGCCGACGATTCGATTGCCAAAACTCCCCTGTTTGATTTCGATGCCGTCGCCTTGGCTGACAGTCGGGCCGTCCAAGTCGTGGATGTAGTTGTATTCGATCAGCGAATCGGAAAAGACGCCTTTCCCTTCGTTGGCCCCCAAGTAAAACGCTTCACCGTGGCCGGCGGTATGATGAATGTGGTTTCGGCGAAGGGTGATCCGACGATAGACCGTCCCTTCGTGATTGCAGGTCACGGCGACGCCGCCGATGTGGTGGATGTGGAGATCCTGAAGGACCAGATCGCTCGACGGGGTCCCGCTGGCGTCAGGCCCGATACGAATGCCCGCCGCCCCGCCGGTGATTTCCAGGCCGCTCAGCACGAGGTGTCGGCAGCCTTCAAGATTCATCGAGTTCTGTTTCGCATCGGGGCGACGAAACAGGACCCGCTGGCCCTCGGCGGCTCGAATCACGATCGGGTTGCCTGATTCGCCACGGTGTCGCAGCACCAACCGTCGGGCATCCGAGTAGACGCCGGCGTGAAAGACCAGTTCGTCACCGGGTTTCAGTGAGTCACCGGCTAGAATCGCGAACCAATCGTCGCGCGGCCCGACCCGGATCACGTCGGCAGACACGGCTGCCATTGAACCCAAGCCGAACAGCAGCGACGCTGCGAAAACGAGTTGCCGAGAGATGGTGTTCATGATTTGCAGGGGGTCAGGGTCGCTGGATCAAGAATGCTTGTTCCAATTGATTCAGTTCCCGCAGCAAGGCCAGCGAGGCTTCGGTTTCTTCGGTGACGACGACATCGGCACCGACGCGGCGCAGTTTGGGGACACTGGCCTGGTAGCGGCAGCGAACCAGCAGTTTGCCTTCGGGGTTGATCTTGCGGATCGCGCGGACCACACGCAGGGCCACTTGATCGTCCGGGACACAGACGACGATGACGCCGGCGTGATGAACTTCGGCACGCTCCAGGATACTGGTGTCGCTGGCATCACCAGCGACCGTGCGAAATCCCAACTGCGAAAACGGGTGCAGGTTCACGGGGCTGAGATCCACCAAACAAACGTCTTGCCCCGTGGTTTCCAGCTGGGAGGCGATTCGAGAGCCGATCGGGCCGGCACCGATGATCGTCGCCAGTCGCGTCGTGGTGGATTCGGAATCGGACTTGCGGGGTGTTTCGACATCGATGGTTTCGTCGTGCACCAAACGCAAACCCGTTTTCATCAGCAAGGGTGTCAAGATCAGTGATCCGACCGCGATTGCGATGACACGCTGATAATCGATCTCGCGGAGCACGCCGGATTCGACACCCAACAAGATCAAGACGAAAGCGAATTCACCGACGTGTGCCAGTCCGACTCCCATGCCGAACGCACGTTGCAGCGGCATGCCGGTCAGTCGAAACGCAAGGGTTCCGGCCAACGCTTTCAACGCGATCAGTCCCGCCAGTGCGGCGCCCATCGCGAGCGGTTCGTGCCAAATCAGAGCGGGGTCAAAAATCAATCCGAGTCCGACAAAGAACACGGCGGCAAAGGTCTCGCGGAACGGCAGCACCAACGCATCGATCTGCTTGGTCCAGCGGTTACCGTTAAAAATCAATCCGGCGGCGAACGCGCCCACCGCGGGCGGCAGGCCGACCGCGTGGGCGGCCAACGTCACGCCGCCGAGCGAGACGATCGTAAACAAGATCACCATTTCTGGGCTGCGATAGCCCGCCAGCAACGGGATCAACCAGTTGGACAGACAGTAACGCAGCGTGATCACGGCCAACACGAACAGCAGCGAAACGGCGGCCAGTGCCAAATACTGACGCGGACTTGGTGCATTGCCCTCCCCGGTCAAGAGCGGGACCAGCAACAAGAGCGGAATCAAGGCTGCATCTTGGAACAGCAGGATCCCGATGGCGCATCGACCGTGCGGTCGCTGGGATTGCCCCCATTCGGTGAGCGCTTTAAAAACCAAAACCGTCGAACTGAACGCGACCGCCGAAGCGATCAGGACGGCCGATTGCCAACTCATCCCGAAGGCGACCAGCAGCGCAACGACGGGCACGGCCACCAGGGTCATCTGCGTCGCTCCGCCGATGAAGAACTTTCTGCCCAAACGTTGCAGGTCATCGAGCGAAAACTCCAGTCCGATCGAAAACAGCAGCAGAAACACGCCGGCTTCGGTGAAGTGTTCCAACTGGTGCGTTTCATCGCGGACCCAGCCGAGCACGCCCTGGCCGAGCAGCGCGCCGACGACCAGATAGCCGATCAACACCGACGCGTGAAGCCACCTGCAGATCAACCCGGCAAGCAGCCCTGCGGCCAGGATAAAAAGCAAGTCGTGAATGAGCGTTTGCGTCATCGCGTTGGGCAGGTGATGAAGGACTCGACCCGATGCGTCGTGCCGGATCTTACCAGTGGGACAAGCGTTCGCAACGTGTCTACTTTTTCGTCAGTGTCAAAACGCCGTCAAAGTCCTTCGAAGGCTCATTCAATTGGCCGCGGGCACGCTCCAGTAGATCACGACTGGGGCGGTCTTGGGGGTAAGCCTTGATTAGGGTTTCGATGAGTCGGGCTGATTTCTCAAAGCAACCGCGTTCAAACTCGTCGAGCGCCTGCTCGTATTCGATCTTTAGTCGCCGCCACGTTTCGTCGGGCTGGACCGTGACCTCGTAGACGTTGATGCAGTCTTCGATGCCGACGACCGACAGTTTGGCCAGTCGACGGCATTGGTCGCTGCATCCGGCCGACCGCACGGTCGTCTCGCCGGCCAAACAGGCGACACCGAGTTGCTTGGTCGCCGATTGCAAACGAGAACTGAGATTGACGGTGTTGCCCAACGGGCCGTACTGGAATTTCTGCCGCGAGCCGACGTTGCCGACCAGCGCCGGCCCGGTGTTGATCCCGACCCCGGCTCCGAATTTTTGTGGCAGCACACTGCTCCACCGCAGACGCAGCTTCTCGATCGCCCGCAGCATCGATTTGGCGCACGCGAGGGCGCGGTCGGCATGGTCGCGTTGGTCGCCGGGGGCACCCCACATCGCGAACACTTCATCGCCCATGTAATTGACCAACACGCCGTCGGAATCGATGACGCACTGGCTGAGCTCGGTCATCACGTCGTTGATCCATTCGATTGCTTTCCGCGGGCCCAGTTTCTCCGTCACGCTGCTGAACTTGCGAATGTCACAGAACAGCGCCGTCACGTCGATCTCTTTTGCTTCCATCAGTTGCGGATCGGAAACCAATTGGTCGGCCACCTTGGGTGAGAAAAATTCGGCCAAGGAATTGCGGATGCGTTCTTGGTTTCGACGAGCCAGGCCGCCGGCCAACGCCCCGGCCAGTATCTCGATCAACGTCGCTTCCATGTCGCTGATGCCGGTGGCCAGCGCGCCGCTCGCGCAAATCGTTCGATCGCCGTAGATGACACCGATCACCTGATGTTCGGCATTCAGAATCGGCGACGCGACCGCACACTGCACGCTCTGCAGTGACGGCGCAAAGCGATCGGCGTCGCTGTCGGCAACGTTCGCGTCGGCGGGATTCGCTCCGCCCATTCCCGCGGTCTTGGGTTGGTGAATCACCGTCAAGCAGGTCTCGCGGACACGTTTGAGCAGCGTCGTGCTGATCCGGCCGCGCGGGTTGCCCTGTAATCCTTCACCGCGGGTGTGGTGGGCGACCTGGAACCAGCCGCCTTCCAATTCCGACTCGACGGGCAACTTGTCGGATTCGGCCGTTTCGCCACGCAGCAAGACGACGGTTCGATCCAGATCCACCATCTCGGCCGCCGCGCTGGCACACTTCTGAAAAAACGCGTTGCTGCCGACCGATTCCTGGACGACTTGCAAGGCCAGCTGGAGCATCTTGTTGACCTCCTGGCCCTCGGATTGGGCAAATTGCCCGATCGCGGCGGTGTGTTCGACGAAGCCCTGCCCACCGGGTACCAGTGGCAGACTTTCCAGGCTTCGGTAGTCGGCCGATCCCATTCCCGACGCATCGACCGCTTCGATCCGCAGGGAAAGCCGTCCGCCCAAATCGACCAGGATTTCTTCCTCGAATCGGCGGGTTTGTCCCGGCGGGATCTCTTGATCGCCGACGATCACGACCGGGCAGTGCTCGTGCAAATTCTTCAGTTCAAAGGCAAACGATTCGATCGGAGAGACTTCCATCCACTGTCGCGACATCTCCTTTTGACGCACATCGGCAACGATCAGCCGCGTCTCGGTTGCCGTCTGATGCAAGGCGACCGGGGGCGGATCGCCTTTGCGTGGATCCCGTCGCCCGATCACCACCGGCTGGTCAACGTGCACCTCGTTGATTCGCAGTCCGGCATGGAAGGTGGCGAGACGAAGGTGGGACATGGAACGATGTGTTGTTCAGAAAAGAGGGTTGGTCAAAAAATGAGTTGGTCAAAAAATGAGTTGGTCAAAAAATGAGCTGGTCAAAAAATGGGGCACAGATGACTTGCGACCAACGTACTAGATGGAATCTCAGGCGTGCGAGATGACAGAATGAGACAGAGAGATGGGGCTGCGTTGGATATTCATTTTTTGACCACCCCATTTTTTGACCACCCCATTTCCTAAATCTCCCCCACCCTGTCGCTCTACCGACGACTGATCCGCAAAAGCGATCCACTGTCGCGTTGAAATTTATCGTCGACGACCCAGGCATTTCGCAGCAGGACATACAGCGCCCCGTCGGGTGAAAAACGCAGGTCGACCGGACGCCGCAGCCCGCTGGCAAACGTCTCGGCGGGCCCGCCGGTCCGGGCGTCGATGCTGTGGATCCAGCCGTGCACAAAATCTGCGAAGACATAGCGGCCGGCCAGTTGGGCGCCCGCGGCATCGGGGGCGAAGTCGCCACCGGCGATGGAGGCTTCGCGGTAATGGTGAATCGGTCCGGTGTAGCCTGGTCGATCGATCGGCCCGTGTTCGATGTCGGGCCAGCCGTAATTAGTGCCCGCGACCCCGGGATTGATTTCTTCAAACTTCCCGCCCACGTCATTGATCAACATCCGACCGGTGGCTTGATCGATGGCGAACGTGAACGGGTTGCGGCAACCGAGTGCCCAGATGGCTTGATACTTGCCTTCGGTTTGGTCGACGAAGGGATTGTCTGGTGGGATGGATCCGTCTTCCATCAGGCACAAGATCTTGCCCTGCAGGGCCTTCATGTCCTGCGCGGGCTTCTTTGCCGTCTGTTCGCCGATCCCGACATACAGTTTTCGGTTGGGGCCGAAGTGCAACGCGCCGCCTTGATGGCCGGCCGGGACGTTGCCGCCGAACTTGCTCTGGTCGTCGCCGCGGAGCAAGATTTCTTCGCTGCTGGGGTCCGCAACGTCGCCACGGACACGAAACCGGCTGACGCGATGATGCGTGAACGGTTCTTTGACGACATAGCAAACGTACAACCAATTCGTCGCCGGGAAATCCGGGTGAACGGTGACGCCGATCAGGCCGCGTTCCCAGTGGTGCTCGACGTCCAGGGTGAGCATCGGTTGTTCCAGCAACTTGCCATGCTTGACGACTCTCAGATGACCGTCTTGTTCGCAGACCAGGACACGCCCGTCGTCCAGCACTTCCATCGCGGTCGCGCCGGAGAGTCCGGTGACCAGCGTCTGGATCTCGTAGCCGGCGGGGATTCGAATCGGCCCGCGCGTCGCGGAACCGAATTTGTCGCCGACGCCGGTACGCAGCGTTTCCAAGTACGCGATCAGGTCTGTGAATTGCTGCTTCGATAACGCTTTGGCCAAGTTATCGGGCATCGTCGACGTGGCGCTCGGTTTGATCGATTCGATGTCACCGCGGGCGATCCGCCACTGTTTGCCCGCCGAATCCGTCAATAACAGAAACTGTTTGTTTTCCTGCGTGATGACACCCGACCGGACCTCCCCGGAGGAGGTCAGCACGACACTGGTCTGATAGCCCTGAACGATCTGCCGTGACGGTTCCAAAAGCGATTCGATCAGGTGGATGCGATCAAACTTGCCTCCGATCTTGGACAGATCAGGGCCGACCTTGCCGCCCGACTGGCCGACCTGATGACAGGTCAGGCAACGGGTGATGCGTTCGTCGCGAAAGAGTTGCTTGCCGCGTTGGGCGTCGCCCGCGTGCGTCATCGCATGCCGTGCGAGTTCCGAGACCGAGGGCGGGGCGGCATGCGAGTCCGCCGACACGATGGCGGTGACGAGGAAGCAGACGGCGAGCGTGAGACGTTGCATCGTTGATTCCGTGAAAAATAAATCCAGCGCCGCGGCGTCGAAACGCTACGGCAAAGAATACACGAAATCAGATGGACAGAGGCGCTCGAGTTTCGATCGTGCAATCAGGCCTCGAGCCGGTCGACGCCGTGTCGGCCGGCTGAGGACGTTTGCTGCCCTACCAGATCATCTGCTATCGGCGACGTTGCGATTGCGCCGAATCGGCGAGCGACTCGGGGATCCAGGGCGTGCCGGCGCGGAAGACGCGTTGGTGGTACATCGCCAAAGAACGCAACGCGTGGCCTTTGGGACCGATGCTCCAATCGTGATCCAAATCGGAGCCCATCGAGCGGAGGAGAAACGCCACGGCGGCGACCAGACGACGGTCTTGCAATTGATCGTCCGGCGTGACGGTCAACAACCATTCGACGATGTGGCCGGTCGTCTGGACCTTGCGATCGACGTTTCCGTTGTCGGCTCGACCGTCGAACCAATTGGTGCTCATCGAACCGTCGCGGTTCTGGAGGGAATACGCATAGTTGACGAAGTCTTCGGTAAAGATTTCGGCGCGCTTCCACTGGCCCGTGATCGGTTTGCCTTCGGCGCGTCGTTTGCGCAGGGCGTGTGTGTAGCCCATCAGACGATGCGTCCCGCCGCAGGCACTACCGACGATCGGCTGTTTGAGTTCTTCTTCGATCAGCCGATCAAAATCCCAGCGGGTTCCATCGGCGGCGACCCACCTGCTGTCGGTGTCGAGATAGTGTGACAGTCCGATCAGCGTGAACGTCAATTCTTCGCCCGCCTTGCAGGCCCGCTTTTCGGAGTCGATCAACGCAGCGACGTCGTACTTCACTTTGCCAGCGTACAAGGGATAGTCGGTGGGAACATTGCACATGCCCAACACGGCCAGGAACTGGCCCTGGTGGCCTTGCAATCCGACGCCGCTTTTGGCTTGGATTCCGTTGGCGTCGTGGGTCAGCAGACGTTGCCCACGACAATTATTGTTACCGGCGATCCAGGCGATCGTGCTGTAGTGCTCGCGTCCAACGACCACCTTGGTTTCCGCACCGAAAACCATCATCGCGTGCATCATGCCCCAATTACTGCGTCCGGTGGCGATCTCTGGACGCTGGTAAAAGTAGGTCAGGATCCGTTCGATGCCGCGTCGCATGTTCGCGACCGTAGGCGTCGGAGTGACTTCGGCGGCGGGGCGACCGGTGTAGTCAAGGACCGGCGATTCGTCGGGCTGCAAGTCGCCGATCGATGCCGACGCACCGGCGTCGGCTGGGGGTTTCCGGTCGACGCTCTGCCGGGTCGGCGGCGCCGCTTCCTTCTGCGTTGCTTCTTTCTGTGTCGCTTCTTTCTTCACCGCCGTCGAGGTACTTTCGACGAGGTTGGTCAGCGGTTTTCGTTTGGGCAGCGGTTGGGTGTCGTCGACGACAGGTTGCCTCTGGGGCTCGTTGAGCGACGTGGCGGGCTTGTCCGCCTTGGTCGCCGCCTTGGTCGCCGGCTTCTCGCTCTGCTTGGTGACGCTGTTGTCACTGTCGCTGTTGTCGGCGGGAGTGCTGGCGTCCGGCGGTGGCAGCAAGGGCAGTTCACCAGCCGGAACCGCGCGTGTCGAGTCGACGGAAGATTTCGCTTCTCCCAGGGACATCGATCGGGCTGACGTCGATCGGGGCTGTGACAAGAACTGCGATTGGGGCTGCGATCGGCTGCGTTTGGAGAAGTCATCCCGCGGGGGCAGCGCCGGCGCGAGACGCGTCGCCGGTGCCGACTCCGTCGTCGCTTCCACGACCGCCCGGCCCGATTGGGCAACAGGGTCTCGCAGCGGCGAAACACGATTGATCGCGTCACGGGCGACCCAGCCGTCGTCGAGCACGGCGGCATTCGATGCGCGGTCGCTGTGCATCGGACCGATGTCTTGCGATGCGTCCGGCTTCGCCGCCGCTTCGCCGGCATGCCCCGGTGGGGTTGCGTTGGCGTTGTCCAGTTCCACGTCGCCCGGTGTGGGGATCGACGGGGCGGCGGGTTTCCTAGCAGGCAGGCTCGGCAAGGCACCGCGGAAGCGATCCAGGGGCCCGGAGGCGGGTGTTGCGGAAATCGTCTTGGAAGCCGGCTGGGTCAGCGTGTCTTCGGCGACGACGGCGGCCGAAGCGCGCTCCTGGCCCGTCGCGGTGGTCTCAGTCCGCTTCGTCCAAGCGGTCTCGGCAGGCAACACCTCGGGCGTTACCTCGGGCGCAGCCTTGGACTCCACACGACTGACCGTCACGTCCTTCGGCGCGGTCACGTTAGCCGGCGCGGTCAGCTGGATGGCTCCGTCGGCGACGGCGACGCCGGCCAAGCCGAGCGCGAGTCCGGCGGTCAATCCGGCAACCGCGGCGCGCAGCTGTCCACGTTTGACGCATTTTGGGGGGGGATTCAGTTGACTTCTAATTGGGCGGGTCGGCACAAGCGGGCTCCATCGAAAGCAGAGGGTTAGTGTCTGCTATCGGAAGCAATTCGCTTGGAATTCACCTAGAAACGCACCTCGATTTGACGAAGAAAAGCTCCGCGAGGTGGGGAATTTGTGCGGGCGGGTTGACTGCCAATTGCGGAAAAATTCCCGATCCGACTCAAGGCCTAGTTTCGTCGCAGCGTGGCGGCGGGATGCTGCTGCAGGAACCGCTGCTGACCCAGTGCAGTGACGCTGTCGGCGCTGACATAAACGTTTTTCAGATTTTTCAGGTCATCCAATTCGGCCAGTCCGTCATCGCTGATGGATGTTCCATACAGCCACAACCATTCGAGTTGCTTGAGCTTGCCGATCGATGCCATCGCGGCATCATCCAGGTTCGATTTCGCCACCCCCAGTTGTTTGAGATCGGGACAGGCCTTGACCAGTGCTGCCATGGCGCCATCGGCGATTCGTGCGTTGCTCAGGTGCAGTCGTTCCAGTTTCAGCGTGCCCAGAAGTTCCAGATCCGCTGCCTGGACGACGTTGCCTTCGAGACGAATTTCGGTCAGCCCGGGTAGTTCACGAACGAATCGAAACACACCGCTATCGAGTTGCGGATTGTCACGCAGCGTCAACTGCGTCAGTGACTTGAGTTCGGCGATGCCGTCGAACGCCTGGTTGGTGATCTGGGGGCAGTTCCCGAAATTGAGCGAGTCGAGTTGCTGCTTGTCGCACAACCCCGTGATCAACGCTTGGACTCCCGCGTCGGTCAGCGGGGCCTTTTGAATCCAGAGTTTGGAAAGCGACGGAATGGCAAAGATGGCATCTTTGCATCCGTCAGTGAGTCGGTTGGACGTGACGGTCAAGGATTGCAGATGGGGATGCGCTTTCAACGCGGCAAGCCCCTGATCGGTGACGGCATCGGAATCAATCACCAGTCCTTTGATCGGCAGCGTGGCGATCATTCGGACCTGTTGATCGTTGCTGTTGATGCGGGTCATGAAGACGGTGTGGACATCCTTTTCCTGACGCAGCTCTTTGAGCGTTGCGTCGGTCAGTGCGGTGCGCAGGTGGACGTTCTTTTTGTCGATTGCCGTCGTGACGCTGTACGCTTTGGCGGGCGTGAATCCCGGCGAATCGATTCTCAACGTGCGGAGATTGGGAAGCAGCTTTTTCAAGCGATCGGCGCCGGACTGAGTGACATTCGTCGCGCGAAGATTGACGTATCGCAGGTTGGTGAGTTCTTTCAGATGCAACAGCCCTTCGTCACTGACGGGCGAATCGGAGATGGTCAAGTACCTCAGTTCCCTCGCCGAGCCGAGACATTTCATCCCGGCATCGGTGATCGGGGATTGATAGGTCGACAAGGAATGCAAGTCCATTCGGCCGAGATGCTCCCAGCCGGCGAATGTCAATTCGGGCGACCGCATCAGGGACAGGTAGGTGGCGGTTTTGATTCGCGCCAGATGCTCGCACTGCGGGTCCGTCAATCCGGTCGCGGACAGGTGCAGTTTCGTCAGCTGTGTCAAACGGCTGATGACGTCGACCAAGTGTTCCGTCACCTGCTTTGTCGACAGGCTGAAGGACGTGAGGCGTTGAAGTTCGCCGACGGCCTGCAATGACTCGATGTCGATCGGAGAGAACCAGGAAAGGGATGTTAACCCTTTGACCCCTTTGAGCTGTCGGATGCCGTCGGCGGAGAAGCGGTTATCGAGCAGATGCAGTCCCGTCAGCGCGGGAAGATGTTGAAGTTGTGCCAGCCCCGTGTCGGTCACCGCGGTGCCGGCGAAGGACAAGTCGGTCAGCTGTTTGCAATCGAACAGGTGTTTGAGGCCGCCGTCGGTGATACCGTTGCCGGACAGGTTGACTCGCCGCAGTCGGGGAAGAAACTTGAGCCAGAACAGATCCTCGTCGCGGCTGATTTGCAGAGAATAAATCTCTCCGCGGGTGGATCGCTGGACGCGGACCCCGGCGGCGATCAGTGCTTCCACGGCGAGCTCTTCTTTCGTCATCCGCAACCGTTTGGATTCCGACGCGGCCAGTTTGGCGATTCGCTTGGTGTCGTCCGCGGCGAGCCGGTCGAGAGCCATCAGGGCCGCCTCGGTGCATTCACTGTCGCGGGTGATTTCCGCCAGCGCGCGGACGCATCGTTCGGCGACGTTGAAATCGTCGTCGCCGGCGGCATGTTCCAAACTCGCGATCGCGTCCTTGCCGCATTCGATCAAGAACAGATAGGCCGCGTGCCGCCGCGAGAATTTGGGGGCGGACAGTTGGTCGATGGCCGTTTCGATCGACCGTTCATCAGCGCGGTGTGGCGTTGACGGCTCGCTCGGTTGATCCGAGTGTTCAGCTTGCCGGGCGGAGCT
>NZ_JBFHKV010000135.1:0-11667 GCF_041595215.1 Stieleria sp.
CCGAATCGCCGCCGCCGCACGAGCCTCACGAAGAAAGCGTTTCCGCGCCGGCGACATCGCTGCGAGTTCTGGATTGAGCACCTTGATCGCCACCACCCGCTGCAGTTTTGTATCGAATGCCTTCAGCACCGTCCCGAAGCCGCCCTGCCCGACGACCTCCAGGATTTCGTATTGTCCCAGTCGACCGATGGAATCGGCGCGGGAGGAGGGTTGCAGCCAATTGGGGGGGCAGGCCGCGAAGAACTCCGAGCCGTCCCGACCGGCATCGCCAGCCTTCGGGAATTCGCCGGTTGTCGCCTCCGTCTTCGCCGAACGCGGTCTCGGACGAGAGCTGTCCAGCCCGGCTGCGGTTGCGGATGCTGGGGCACTCGCCTGGGCAGTCGTCTGGGAATCGGCTTGCGCGGTGGCCAGTTGTTCCGCAACCGGCGCGTCGAGGAATTCGCCGGTTTGTTCGTGGGCGGCCAACAGCGTTTCGACGCGGCGCATCAATTCCAGATCGTCGCCACAGGCCGAACGGAGATAGGACTGCCGGGCGATCGTGTCGGAAAGCTCCAACGCAGAGAGAAAGAGTTCGCGTTCATTCATCGGCCAGCCCTTGATTGCCAGTAGGATCGGGGACGTTCTGAATTCAATGCGTCGCGGTGACGGGATTCACGCCAAGCTTTTTCTTGTTTTCTGCTATCTGTCCTCCGACTCGGATAATTCGGTTCGCAACCATGCTCGTCCGTAGGCCCAGAGCCTGTCTGCCGAACGAGGTGAAACGCCGAGCACGGCAGCCGCCTCGGCGATCGATAGCCCTGCGAAGTAACGCAACTGAACGAGTTCCACCGCGGCGGGATCGATGGACTTCAGGCGATCGAGGGCCAGATCGAGCGCGACGAGGTCCTCGCGAATTTCCGGCGCGGCCAACTCCACATTATCGGATGCCAGTCGCTGAAAGTCACCACCGTGTTTGACTCTTTTCTTTCGACGTGCATTGTCAACAAGGATTCGCCGCATGGCGGTCGCCGCCGCGGCAAAGAAATGTCCCCGGCTGTCCCAATTGCGGTGCTCGTTGCCGTCGACCAACCGCAGGTACGCCTCGTGCACCAGGGCCGTCGCCTCGATCGTCTGGCCCGGATGTTCCAGCGACATTTTCAGTGCGGCCAACTTGCGGAGTTCGTCATAGACCAGCGGCAGCAACTGGTCGGCGGCCGCGCCGTCCCCTTCGCGAATCTTCGACAGGATGTTCGTCACTTCGGTCATCAGGTCAGACCTCGCCGTGAAGCCGGATCGATCCCATTTGGCCGAGCAGTTCAGGCCCCAACGGTCTGATCCTCATTGTCACGTTTCGGCCGGCCGGCGGGAAGCGGCGCGACGTCGGATGACGGGTTTTCGAAGCCCGAAGCAGGTGGCAGGACCCCGAACGGTAACGCTGTGAAGCATTATTTAGCGGTAGGGCGCGAGCCCTCCGGTCGTTCCAAGCGTTTTCAACGCTGACACCGGACGGCTCGCGCCGTTCCGCTATCTCCTTTCCTGCCGAGCATTCCATGGCTTCCGCTAACGCCACGGAATCTGAAATCCGGCGCGTGACGGTTTCGATGCGGTCGGGCCAATCGATATCGGGAGCGATCCGCGACCCATGGGAAAGGCAACGAAAACATCGAGCAAACCGGCCGATGCCGATTTTGCTCCTTTTGAGAAACAAGGAGAAAAGGTCAATGTTAAGGCGTCGATTCGCGATCAGCGCGTTCTCTGTGTTCGTGTTCGCCGCGTTTGTCGCCGGAGTTTCGGAGAGACTGCAAGCACAGCCGGCGGTGGAAGCGAATGGTTTTGGTGGCTTTGTCGAGCCGAAGCATCCCCATCACCACTTCGGTGGTTGGTACTTGGGCGTCTACGGAAACTACACGCCCAGCGGGTTGCAGTTGACCCAGGTTTATCCCGGGACCGCCGCCTGGAATGTTGGGCTGGAAGTCGGAGACCGAATCTTGGCCGTCAATGGTCGCCGCATCAGCATGTATTACCCACTCAACGTGGCGTTGCAGGCAACACACAGCGGCTGGGTGCAATTGTGGGTCCGAGACTGGCGGACGGGACAGTTGGTCAGCGTGAATGTGCGATTGACTCGCACTCAGGTTCATTTTTAAGGCAATGCCTGACGGGGGGCGGCGGGCGGGAGTGGCACGCAGATCGGTGCGGTACATCCTTGAGAGGGTGATTTGCTTGGACGATACTCAATGGCAGACAACGCGGCCTGGAGAATCGAAACAACGAAGCCCTGGAACTGGATTCAGTCACCATGCGAATGAACCACCATCGATCTCTCGTCGGACGGATCGCCACCCTCGTCTGCCTCATCGGCCTGCTGCCGTCCGGGCTGCACGCCGAAGATCGCTTCGTTGAACAATTCAAGTTCAGCGGCGGGATCGTCGTCGCGATTGATTTTGAAGACGGAGAATCGATCGCGGATCTGGCGACCGATGGACCCTTCGTCATTCATGCGCTGCTGCGTGAACCGGACCGTGTCGCGGCGGCGCGGCAGGTGATTCAGCAGGCGGGGCTTTATGGGAAGGTTTCGTGCGAACTCTACAACGGCCGCGACCTGCCCTACGTCGATGGGTTGGTGAATCTGGTGCTGTGCAAGGATTCGTCCGAAGTTCCCGAATCCGAACTGATGCGGGTGTTGGTTCCGGGGGGGCGTCTGGTGGTGCAAGGGGCCGATGGATGGAAGAAGCGGGCCAAGCCGGTCCCCGATGGACTGGATCAGTGGAATCAGTTCTTGCACGGCGCGGATAACAACGGCGTCTCGCTAGATGACGTGGGGCCTCCCCAACGACTCCGTTGGCACGACACGCCGGAATACGGACGTTCCAAGTCGCTCTCGCCTTCGTTGACCAACATGGTTTCTGCCGATGGTGTGTTGTTGACCATCGAGGATCGCGCGACGACCGAAGACATCAACGCGCCGGTCGATTACCAATTGGTCGCTCGTGACGGATTCAACGGCATCGAGCTGTGGAAGCGGCCGATGGAACAATGGAGCAAGTGGCAGACGGGAAGCATCAAATCGATTCCGACTCAGCAGCAGCGGTGTCTGGCGGCGGTCGGCAAGTACGTTTACGTCTGTTCCGGTTTCGGTGATCCCGTCACGGCGTACGCGATCCGCACCGGCGCGGTCAGGCAGGTTTACCCGCACACCAAGCGGGCGACGGAGTTTGCCATCGATGGCCAAACGCTGTACGTGATCAAGGGAACGCCCTACAAGCTGCCCAAAGCGGCGGCGACCGAGGGACGTGTGGAGCTGTGTGCGGTGGATCTGAAAGACGGCGATGAACGTTGGACTCGCGCCATGATGGACGAGTACACCGGCGGCACCTTTGCGGTCAATGGTCCCCACTTGGTCTATCACAGCACCGGCGGCGTGACCTGTTTGGACACCGTCAGCGGGGACGTGTTGTGGACCGAACCGGTTCCGATCAAGGCCGCGCCACCGGTGACCAAGGAGGCCGGGCGGGCGCTTCGACGTGGCAAGAAACCCAGTGATTCGTCTCTGTTTTCTGCCAACGTCCATCCCACGTTGGTGCCGACCGACGAGATGGTTTTTTGCGCCATCCATGACACCATGACGGCGAAGCGTCTTCGCGATGGCAAGACGCTTTGGTCGGCACCGGCCGGACAGAATTACATGAAGAGCACCGAGATCTTCGTCGCTGACGGATTGGTGTGGAGCCGCGACTTGAACGGCCGCGATCCTAAAACCGGCAAGGTCGTCCGGACGTTGGCCCAGGAGATGACCGGCCCGATGTCGCATGACCGCTGCTATCGCAATCGCATCACGCATCGCTATTACCTCAACAGCGCGTCCGGCGGCAGCGACTTTGTCAAGCTCGATGGGACGGCGGAAACGCCGAATCCCTGGGCGCGTTCGACGTGTGGGCTGGCAGTGATGCCCGCCAACGGCATGCTCTACAACGGCCCCTATGTCTGTCAGTGCGCGATCGGCACGATGGCGACCGGCGTGAACGGTTTCTACAACGGTTCGGGCAATACCGACCGCCGCTTCAACGTTTCGATCGAGCCGCGTCTGGTGAAGGGGCCTGCGTTTGGAACCGTGAATGGACCGGCGGCCTCGGTGGACGACTGGCCGACGTACCGCTATTCGAATTCACGTAGCGGGATCACGCCGGGGCGGACTCCGGGCGAATTGGTGGCCAAATGGAATGTCGATCTCGGGGCGCATCCGACCGCGCCGGTGGTCGCCGGCGACAGTGTGTATGTCGCCGATCGAGACGGCTACACGTTGTATTCGCTCAATCGCGAAGACGGCGCCATCGGGTGGTCCTTCATCGCCGACGGACGCATCGACAGCCCTCCCACGTATCACAACGGCTTGGTCCTGGTCGGCAGCCGCGGCGGATCGGTCTACTGTCTGCGAGCCTCCGACGGACAATTGGTGTGGACGTTCAACGGCATGCCCGAGCGACGATTGATTTGCGACACGGGGCGTTTGGAATCGGCTTGGCCGGTGCATGGCAGCATCATGATGTTTGATGACACGGCTTACTTTGCCGCCGGACGCAGCACCTTTCTCGATGGCGGTATCGCCGTGTTTGGACTCGACCCGGTCTCCGGCGAGATGAAGCACGGCAGAATCATGCAGGGCCCGTACCAGGACGACGCCCGCAGTTTCCCCGTCCAGGCGCGGGGACAGTTCCAGTTGGAAGGTTGCAAAGGCGACATCTTCTCCTGTGCGGCCGACCAGTTGTTCATGCGAAACCAGGCCTTCAATCCCGATCTGGAACCCGTCGCGACAGAGAGGGTGAAGACCCTGCACCTGATGGCGTCTCCCGGTTTTTTGAACGAATCACCCCAGCACCGCACCTACTGGACCGTGGATCGGGATCTCCGCTACGGCGGCGCGATGGGTAAGTTCGGCGCTGGTCCGGCCGGCGACACGATCGCCTTTGACGGCAAGCTGTTTTACGAGGTTCGCGGTTACGCGCCCGGTCGCAATCTGCCCGGTCGCGGGCGCGGGCTCGACCCGTTGGAACTGTACAGCGTCTATTCGGGAAGCTACGGCGGGATGGGCGAGAAAGAAGACGCGTCGGCCATCCCCGCGATGGGCACCTGGCAGCAGCGTTGGACGACACCCACGCCTTTTGCCGGCCACGCGATCGCGGCTTCGGATAACACGGTGATGGCCGCTGGCGTTCCGCTGCTCAAAGACTACTCGGCGGAACAGACCAATGCCTCTTACGCCGGCCGGAACGGCGGCATCGCCTGGTTGTTGGACGCCGAAGACGGTCGCCCGTTACAAGAACTGCGATTTGACGCGGCACCGGTTTGGGACGGCATCGCGATCGCCCACAACAGCTTTTTCGTCTGCTTGAAGGATGGATCGGTCGTCTGCCTTGCCGCCAAATGATGCGCTGAGAACGATTCGCTGAGCAACGAACGAACCATTTCTATCCGTTCGCTGCTCAGTATCAGTGCTCAGTATGACAGATCAGTCACTGCCGATCAGACGTTGCTCGGATCCGGGACGACAAATCCGTCGCGGTACTGGCGGGTCAACATCGCGTTGGCGGCGTCGTTGTCGGCAAAGCGTTCGCTGACCGGATCGAATTTCAGCACCGGGCCGAGCGACAACTGTTCGACTTCGGGTTTCACACCATTGTCGCGCAGGTGTCGCAGCGTTCGTTGCAGCGTCGCGGAATCATCATCGGATGACCCGAACGCTTCCACGGCGCCGGCAATCTCATCGGGGCTGACGCGGTTTTCCTGGCCGACGTAGTAGGAGATGTTACCCAGGTGCGCGATCGAAGCGGACAGGTGTCCGCACATCGCATCGGCATTCAGCTTGGACCCGTCACGCGAGACGACCGCGTCAATGAAGTTGCTCATGTGCAACTCGTTGAGCTGGCCAGCTTCTTTGCTGTTGTGCTTGAAATCACGCACAGGCTTTTTATCGAGGTCAAAGACGCGTCCGTTTTCATAATTCGGACCCTGGATCGCGTAACCTTCGCTGCCATAGAAGACGACGCCGATCTTGTTGCCTCGGTTGCTGCCGAACAAGGCGTTGATTTCGTCGTCGGCGCTATCGTCGACACTTAAGCCACGTGTTTCGAAAACGATCGTTTTGTCGCCGTAGTCGTAGATCGAGACTTGGGTGTTGGCGGTGTCGCCGGCATCGACATAGCTCGGGTCTTTCCGTTCGGCTTGATAACCGAGACGTCCGGCGTAGGTCAGGATCGAGTTGGGGTGACGCTCCAGCCCTAATCCCCAGCGTGAGACATCGGTTTGGTGAGGGCCTTGGTTTCCCGAATCGCCGTTGCCGTAATGGCGTTGCCAGTGCCAGTCGTAATGGAAGCGTTGCCGCGTCACCTTGGGATCGGTGTAGGTCGCCGGGCCGCTCCAGAGATTGAAATCGACCGAATCGGGAATCGGATAGTCGCCGATCGGGCCGATCGACTTGCGGCGTTTGTAACACAGCCCGCGAGCCAATTTGACTTCACCGATCCCACCGCTCTGGATGAAATCGACCAGATCGATCACGCCGTTGCTGCTGCGGCACTGCGTTCCGGTTTGAAACATCCGGCCATACTTTTTTGCCGCCTCGACGAGCGCCCGTCCTTCGTTGACGTTATGGCTGATCGGTTTCTCAAGGTAGACGTCTTTGCCGGCTTGCATCGCCCAGACGCCGATCAACGCGTGCCAATGGTTCGGTGTCGCACAGGTCACGATTTGGTAGTCATCGGATTCGAGCGCTTCGCGGATGTCCCGGTAGACCTTCGGCTTGAGCCCCGTTCGTTTTTCGATCGAACCGGCACGCTGCTCCGCGACTTTGGAATCGACTTCGACGATGGCGCGGACTTCGGCCCGCGGATCGCTGCCGAATCCCGCGATGTGCGATTGCCCACGTCCGTTTACACCGGCCACCACCACGCCCAGTTTTTCGTTGGGGCCGTCGGCTGCCTTGGCCGCCGAACTGGTGTGAACGGCGGTCGCCAGCCCGGCGAGCGAGGCGGCCGATGCGACGTTAAACTGGCGACGACTAAATGGTTTCATCTGAATAGACTCCAAGCGGATGTGGGATTTAGGAGGGAAGGCACTCGCGGCGCGAGTTCGGGTCAGCCATCATAACCCATTTTACGCGGGAACGTGGGCGAAAAGGCGGCTAGGCGGAGCCCTAAAACGAGGGGAGACCGTGCGATCTGGACATCGATTCACTCGCTTGCGTTTCGTTCTCCGAAACCCAGATCCGCCAGATCCAGCTTGTACATCATCTGGTTGTAGTCGTAGCGGGGTGTCGGGGCGTCGTTGCCGGAGAACGTCGTCGTGTACGTGCCTTCAAAAAAGATCACCCGCCCGTCGTCTTTGGCAAACATCGGATGCTGTTTCGGGTTGTAGAAACTGTATTTCTCGTGGGTGACGATCTTTCGAGCGTTGATCCACGGGCCGGTCAGTTTCTTCGAATCGGCATACCAGACCTCGCCCAGCATCGACGTGCCCGCGTACTGAACCCCAATCATCACCCAGCGTCCCCGGTGTTCGTTCCAGGCCACCGATCCGCGGTGCATCGTCACCGATTTTCCCGCTTCGTCGATCAGGCGAAACAATCCGTCGGTCGCTTTGAGTTGGCCTTCCCTGATCAGTCGATTTTGAAGTGCCGGTGTGAAGGGGATCGTGTCCGGCTTCCAGCTGAAAACCGGAGCACCGTTGTGCCGCACGACCTCGAGGGAGTCCGCACGACTGCCCTGTTTCAGGCACGTGTATGCTTCGTACCGCGACAAATCACTCAGCGCCTCGGCGGTCGCCGGGACACGGACCAAAGGAAACGGGTCGGCGAAGTACACGTACTGAACCCCATCGTCTTGATGTGTGAAGGGGTGCCCAGCGGGAAACAACGGCGCATCGATTGCGAATGCCTTCCGTTTTTCGAATTGATAGGTTTGATCGTTGAACTCGGCCAACCCGCGTTCATAGACCGTCAGCGGTGGCTTGATTTTGACGTAGGCCGCGAACATCCGCTCACGGTCCGTGTTGCCGCCCAGCGTGACCAAGCCGTTGATCCAGGTCGGCCCTTTTCCAGGCAACTGGGCCGTCGGTTTTGCAAACCCGCTGTCATCGACAAAGTAATCCAAGTCGACGCCGACTTCGGGATCCAGTCCACCGTCGGACGGCAACCGGGACACGGCACCGGGCACATCAAAATTGCCCAACGGATACGAAGGTCGATGGGTGTCTCCCCAGAACCAATACAGGTTGTCTTTGTAGACGGCATTGACGACGCTGTCCGATCCGAACACTTGACCGTTCAACACCGGTTGTTTGATCGGTGTGGGATGCCCGGCCAGAACACTGTCGCGGTAGATGCCCGCACCGGTGATGCGATACAGGCGTTGGGCGAGATTCACCCGCTTGATCTTCAGCGTTGCCATGCCGCCGGGCTGGACCTTCAATCGTTTGCCGCGATAGCCGAAACCGTCTGCGGGGAACTCGTAGCCGTGGCTCCAAACGTGAAAGAAAACGGACTGGTTCATCAATCCCGGTTCATCGAACGCCACGATGCCCGCCGAATCCGTGTAATAACGGACATGGTTGACGGTTTTCAGCTCGACCATCGGCACCCCGCGTCCGGTCGCTTGATCGACGACTTTAATCACAAAGTAATCGTGCGCCGCGGCCGGAATGTCGCACGCGACAGGAATGCAGAACAACAGCAAGGGGAAAACAATGCAGGTCCATCGGGCCGATCGCATGTCGGTGGATCTCGAAAGGGGGGAGAGTCCGAGACCAGGGCGTCTCTGTTTTAACTGCAGGATACCCGCCCGACGCACGATTGTTGGGCCCGAAGCTAGTGCGCTGTCAACTTTTAGTTTACGGTTGCGTTTGTCGAGCGGGGAAAGGTCAGGCTGTAACTTGCGGAACGATGGGGAGATTACGGGGCCCACGGATGGCAGCGCGAACCCACGGATGTTTTGCGCCCTGTCATCCGTGGGTTCACGCTGCGATCGGTGGGTAGGATGTTCGATAGATCGCCCGGTAAAATTCTCGGTGAGTTCCGCTACCCCAAGAATGAACGTAGCGAGAGCACTAGAATGACGGTCGCTCGATTCACGCACCCCCGGAAACTCACATGAAACCAGTCTTCTTGATCGCACTGATCTCCGCGTCCGTTTTTACATCGCTGCCGCAGGTCGTCGCCGGCGATCCGATGGTCTTGAACGTTTGGCCGGGGACGCCACCGGGCGAAACCAAAACGTTGCCCGCGGAAGCGGACCAGACCAAGCCGGACGATCGGTTGATCGCGGGGCGGCGGATCATCAAGCTGGGCAATGTGTCGACACCCCAGATTGCGGTGTATCAACCGCCGGCGGACAAGAGCAACGGAACGGCCGTCGTGATCTGCCCGGGCGGTGGACACCACATTTTGGCGTATGACCTGGAGGGGACCGAAGTCGCCGAGTGGCTCAATTCGATCGGCGTGACTGCCATCGTGTTAAAGTACCGCGTGCCGGCGCGGGACCCCGATCGTCGTTGGGGCGCGGCCGTGCAGGACGCCCAACGGGCGATGAGTCTGGTGCGATCACACGCCGAAGAGTGGAAGATTGATCCCGCACGCATCGGCATTTGCGGCTTCTCCGCCGGCGGCGAAACCGCCGGCTTGACCGCCCTGTTTCAGGAAGAGCGTCAGTACGAAGCGGTGGACAAAGTCGATCAGGTTTCGATCCGGCCCGATTTTGCGATGCTGATTTATGCAGCGGGCATGGTCGAAAAAGGCACCGCGCAGTTGCACGACTACATCAAGGTCACGCAAGACACGCCGCCGATGTTTTTCGCCCACGCCTTTGACGATCGCGTGTCGGTTCACAATTGCTTGACGTTGGCCGGCGCACTGAAAGAAGCCGGCGTGCCGGCGGAGCTTCACGTCTACGCGACCGGCGGCCATGGCTACGGGCTCCGCGCCACCGACCAGCCCGTCACCCGCTGGCCCGAGCAGGCGGCCAACTGGATGAAGACAATGAAACTGATTCCTTAACCGAGACGTAAGCTTCCACCATGCGTTCGCAGTGGCGTAAGCTTCTAGCTTGCGTTTCTCGCGGCTCGCCGCGACCACCGTGATTGTAAGCTTCCAGCTTACGATCACTGATGACTACCGCCCCCGACACAATTACCCTCAGTCAGTCCTCTCCTTTCTGCGTCTCGATTTTTTTGGTGAAACGCCATCATGTCTCCCCGCCTGTTGGTCATCGTCGCGTTCTGGATCGGGCTCGCAGTCTCGTCCCACGCCCAAGACAAAAAACTTCCGGACGAGCCGATCGCCTTCGGCGTCCGCCCCGGTGTCCGCTTTTTGACGCCGACCTCGGCGGAGATCCGTTGGGAAACGACGATCGCCGGTCCGGCCGCCGTCGCTTTTGGGCCGACCCGAAAACTGGGACGCGTCATCGCTTCGCCATCCTCCGGCACCAGCCATCGCGTCGTCGTGGACGATCTGGTCCCGGGCCAAAACTACTGGTATCGGTTCGGCTTGAATCAAGGCGGCAAGCGTTCCTTTAGCTCCTTTTATCAACTCGAAGGCGGGATGAACTACACGCCTCCGGTGGTCGAGGCATCCGGGGTGCCCGCCGGAGCCGAGGAGGCGATCAAGCGGCTGGTCCAGCCCGGCGGGTACGCGGTCGTGTGGGGCGACGTGTCCCCTTCTTGGTGTGAAGCGATCGCGGCGGGGACGTCGATGACGGTGGTCGCCGCGGTCGATGATTCAGACACCTTGAACCGCTTGCGCAAACGATGGTATGCCGATCGAACGTACGGTATCCGTCTGACCGCTCAACTGAAACAAGACGTTCCCCACGCGATCGCCAACGTCGTCGTTGTTCGCGCCAATCAAGTCAACGATGTCGCCGGCCTGCTTTCCCCGATGGGTCAGATCATCAAGCTGGGCAGCGGCGATGAAGTGGCTGAGACCCAAAACGACGAATACGCTTGGCAGGCCATCAACCCCGACGTCCATTTCGGACGACGCGCAGCCCCGGAACTCGCCGCCTGGGGACACCAGTACGGTTCCAGCGGCAACGCGTCTTACTCCGGCGAAATGCTCGGCGGCGTCGACGACACGGCCGACTTGGAAGTGAAATGGATCGGCCGACCGGGGGCGGATTTTGGTATCGACCGCAACCCACGCATGCCCGCGCCTCTGGCCGTCGGCGGCCGGCTGTTTCATCAAGGCATGAACCGCATGATCGCACTCGATGCCTTCAACGGCGCCGTGCTGTGGTCGCTCGAAATCCCCGACTTGCGACGCGTCAACATCCCGCGTGACTGTGGCAACTGGTGTGCGGATGATTCGCACGTCTATGCCGCGGTCAAAGACCGCTTGTGGGTGATCGATGCCGCCAGCGGAGAAATGATTCGCACGATGTTGCTGCCGGAAGAATACGAAGGCAGCAGCGAATGGGGCTACGTCGCCGTCACGGAGGATCGCGTCGTCGGAACCGTCATGAAACAGGGCAGCGGTTATTCGGGATTCTGGGACAAGGCGGCGTGGTACGACGGCAAAGACGATGCGGCGACCGCCAAGGTCTGCGGGAACGCCATCGTGGGCTACGACAAACAATACGGCAGCATCGATTGGCAGCGTGATGCCGATGCAATCGTGCATTCCACCATCACCATTTCCGGCAACCA
>NZ_JBFHKV010000136.1:0-11634 GCF_041595215.1 Stieleria sp.
AGTTCGATCGGCGCAACATCAACGCGAACCAATTTCAGTGCGATAACGGCGGTGGTCACCGCGTCGGCGCGATGGACCGGAACTCAAATACGAACTCGACCCGCCGACTGTGGTGCACCACTTGAATCACGCGGATCAGCCACGGGGACAGTTTGAGCCATCATCGCAGGTTGCCAATGTACTCGATTGGAATCGCCGAGCGAAATTCGAAGCGTCTGGCTCAGACTTGTCTTCGCTGGACAGTCACGATGAAGCCCGGAGGGCTGGCACAGTGATTGCCGGTGGTGTCAGCCACCGGTATCCAGTGCAATGAAGCACAAAGGCCTGAAGGGCCGGCACAATTGTTCTCTTGGCCGCCCGGACCCGAATACTGTGTCGGCCCGCCGGGCCTTGAGCGTTGCATGGAATCCATCCCCGGTGACTGACACCACCGGCAGACACTCTACCGGCCCTCCGGGCCTCAAACACATCACCTACTCCTTCACTCCATTGCGTTGGCTGATTTCATGCGAACGTGCAGGACGCTCAACGCGATGAAGGCGGCCAGCGCGGCATAGCGGATCACACCTGCTTCGAAGACGACGGTTGCGAAGCCGAGAATGATCGCCAAGAAAATGTAGACTGATCGATCGATTCGTTTGTTTCGATAACGTTTCGCGACGAGCGCCATGCTATAGCTGAGCCAGGCGATGGCGAATAGAAAATTGACGTACACGCCCCAACCGGCGCGGATCCCGGTCACGCGGAAAGACTCTCTGGCGGTCACCTCGATCGCATCGCGATGGCTCCAGTGGTGGACAAAGCCGTAGCTGGCAGCAATGTGAATGGTCATGAACATGGAACCGGCCAACCACAGCCATCCGTAAGCCGCTTCGACTCCTCGAGGGTGCGTCGGCAAGGCCGCATGTGCCTGGGCCTGTCTTGCGGACAGCAGGCGGCAGAATGCGCCCGCAAACCACGCCACGCAAGCCAACCAGACGGAGACTCGAACAAGCAGGAACTCGAGCATCGTAGCACTAACTTGCCAGACGCTTGGTCCAGGCGGTGATTTGGTCGCGGACTTGGTCGGGGGCGGTGGAGCCGTAGCTGGTGAAGGCGGCGATCGCGTTTTGCGTGCCCAGGACGTCCAGGATCGATGCGTCGACTTCGGGGGCGTGTTGCTGCATCGTCTCCAGCGGCAACTCGGCCAGCGGAACATCGGCGGCCATCGCGGCGCCGACGATCGCGCCGACGGCGTGGTGCGCCGTCCGCTGCGGCATTCCTTTCTTGATCAACCATTCCATCAACGTCGTCGCATCCAAGTAACCTTCTTCGATCCGCGCCGCAATGCGTTCGCGCTGCAACACGCTGCCGGCGACGATCGGGATCGCCAACTCCAGCATCGCGATGATGGTGTCAAAGGAATCGAACAACGGCGGCTTGTCTTCTTGCAGGTCGCGGTTGTACGCCAGCGGCAGATTCTTGACCAGCAACATCAACGTTTGCAGATTGCCCATCACCCGCGCCGACTTGCCACGAGTGAGTTCCAAGGTGTCTGGATTGACCTTCTGCGGCATGATGCTGCTGCCGGTGCAGAACTGTTGCGGGATCTTGATGAAGTTGTATTCGACGGTGCTCCACAAGATCCATTCTTCCGCCCAGCCGCTCAGGTGGGATGCGATCATGGACAGCACAAAGGCCGATTCGAGGATGAAGTCGCGGTCGCTGCTGGTGTCCAGGCTGTTGGCGGTGACGCCATCGAACTCCAGCGCCGCGGCGGTCTGTTCGCGATTGATCGGCAGTGTGGTTCCGGCGACGGCGGCGACGCCCAACGGCGATTGATTGACGCGTCGCCGGCAATCGGCGATCCGATCGCGGTCGCGTTGGAATTTTTCGATGTAGGCCAGCCAGTAGTGCGGCGCGAGCACCGGCTGGGCGCGTTGCAGGTGGGTGTAGGCCGGCAGGATGACGTCCATGTCACCGTCGCATCGGCTGAGAAACGAACGCTGCAACGCCTCCAGCAAGCCGTCGACCTGGTCGAGTGCTTCGCGAATCCACATCCGCGCGTCGGTGCTGACCTGGTCGTTGCGGCTGCGGGCGGTGTGCAGTTTTCGGCCCACGTCGCCGATGCGGTCGATCAGCGCCGACTCGATGTGCATGTGAACATCTTCCAATTCCAGCCGGATCGGGAACGCGCCGGATTCGAATTCCGATTCGATCTGCTTCAAAGTGTCGCGAATGGCCGTGAAATCTTTGTCGCTGATCAATCCGACGGTGCGCAGCATGTCGGCGTGAGCGATCGAGCCCCGAATGTCTTGGCGGAACAAGCGGCGGTCGAAGCTGATGGATTCGGCGAACGATTCGAGTCGGGCATCGGTGCTGGCCTCGAAAACACCGCTGCGAGAGGGGCTATCCACGGTCTGGCTATCCAAAAAAGGTCGTGTGGGAGATAATCAGTGCTGCGGGACAGTATCGCGAAGTCCCGGGTCGATGACGACCCGGCGGACGGACGCGAATTAGCCGTGTGATTTTCTCCCAAGGATTTTCTGATGCGTTGTATGCGATCCACGTTCGTGCTGCTGTGTGTCTTGTGCTCACAGACACTCGCTTCACCGGCGGCCGACGCGGTCGATGTCTTGGCCTCCGCCGTGTTCGCGCCCGGCGACCAGCTGTACGGCATCGCGACGATTGAGTTGCCGCTGGCCAACCCGATCATCGGCCAAGCCCCCCGGCCGTTGACCGTCAGCAGCGATTCGGGGCGGGTTTTCTATCCGGTCAGCGAAGACGTGGAGGCGCGGATCGTCCCCCCGTCGGAGCGACCGGTGCCGCAACCGGGCAATGGCCGATTGCTGGGTCGGCTGGGCAATCTGCTCCGCGAGATCACCGACAAAGACGCCCCGACGAGCCAGATTGTCGCGCGGCGGGCGACGTTCTTGTTCAAGGGCGACACGCCGCTGCGGGTCCGCGTGGCCGACGGTTTGGGTGAAGTCGGCGAGTATGAATTGAAACCGACCCGCGACGCGACGGTGTATCGCGTGGCGCTGGCCCGTTGGTGGAACACCTATGCGGCCAATGCGAAAGAACAAATCGACGCCGGCGATTATCCGCCTTGGGTGGAAAGCTATTTGGTCGCCATGCTGAGCGGTAGGACAGACAACGCGTTGCCGACGTGGTTCACCGAAACCAAGGAGCAGGGCGATCCGTTGTGGGCGACGCTGGAATACCTAGGCGGCGCCGAAACGGTCACGCAAGAAGTCTTTCGTCGCACCGCCGCGGGGCTGACCGATGTCAATCTGCCGGCCAAACAGCGTCACGATGCCGCGGCGATGGTGGCGTTGCCCGAAGGCCCTAAATGGAAAGCCCCGACGCTGGGGCCGATCGATGACTCGGTGGTCACCGAACCGATCGCGACACGTGTGCCGCCGGAGTGTTTTTACCTGCGGTTCGGACAGTTTTCCAATTACCTGTGGTTCCTGGATTTGGCCGAAGAGTACGGCGGCGACGTCGGCCGCATGATCAAACTGCGTGGGACGGAAGTTCAATCGACGGCGCAATTCCAACGCCAGATTTCGGTCAAGATCAACCAACTTTCCAGGACGCTGGGGCCGACGGTCGTGCTGGACCAGGCGGTGATCGGACGCGACTTGTTCACCAGCGACGGCGCGTCGATGGGCGTGATCCTGAAATCGGCCAACGCGTTTCTGTTGCGTTCGTCGCTGTCATCGGATCGTTCCAACCGCGCCCGCGGCGACGAAGCGGTGACGTTGAAGACGGTCAAGATCGCCGGGCGCGACGTGTCGTTTCTGTCCAGCGCGGACAATTCGGTACGCTCGTTCCTGGCCGAAGACGACGGCTATTTCTTGATCACCAACAGCAAGACACTGGTACGGCGTTTCTTCGAAGTCGGCCAGAGCGGCGAATCACTCGCCGCGACGGACTCGTTTCGATTGTCACGGTCGCTGGTGCCGACCACACGCGACGACACCATCTTTGCGTACTTCTCGCCCGAAATGCTGCAAGGTTTGGTCTCGCCGCAATACTTGATCGAACTGCGTCGCCGTTCCCGGGCCGAAAGCGATGTGGCCTTGGTTCACTTGGCACGACTGGCCGCGACTGCGGAGGGAGTCACCGCGGATGGCGATTGGGGTTTGGGCGTCGAAGAGCTGATCGAAACGGGATTCCTGCCCCTGTCGTTCGGCAACCGCAGCGACGGCAGCGGCGTGATCTCTGTCGGCGATCAAGTGATCGACACGTTGCGCGGCGTGCGGGGAACGTTCGTGCCGATCGCGGACATCGAAATCGAATCGGTCACCCGACAGGAGTTCGATTGGTACACGCGGATCGCCAACGAATACAGCGAACGATTCCCGCAGATCGACCCGATCATCGTCGCGCTGCGTCGTGACGACATCCCGGGCGACGACACGTTGGAACGGATCTCGATCCATGCCGAGATCGCTCCGCTGACCCCGGAAAAGTACGGCAAGTGGGCCAAACAACTCGGCCCGCCGACGTCGGTCGCGATGCGATTTGCACCCGACGACATCGTCTCCGTCCAAGCTCACGTGGCCAGCGCCCAAATCGGTCCGCCGACGCACCTGTTCGCGGGCATCAAGGACACATTTCCGCCCGCGCCGGACCAGTTCGACGGAATCCTGAAGACGTACTGGGCGCTGCGTGAGTTGCCGGCGTACTTGGGCGCATGGCCGCAACCGGGGGCGTTGGACCGATTGCCGTTGGGGCTGGGGCGTGGTCGACCGGTCGGCCCCGGAATGTCCAAACTGCTCGGCGGCTTGTACCGATACAGCGGCGGCGGTTTCAGCGTGCTGTCATTTCAGCCCGAGATTCTCAACGCCACGCTCCCGTTCCTGGAAGCGACCGACGTCGGCCAACCGGCGACGGCTCGCGGACGCGTCGGCAGTTTGCTGGGCAGCCAACTCGAAGGCTGGGTCAACAACGAGCTGTATCAAAACGCGGCCCAAGCCAGTCGGGCGGGGGCGGAGTTTTTGAATCTGTTCTCCGAGCAACTGCACGTCGGTCCGGACGAGGCGATCGAGCAAGTCACCCTAGTGCTAGGCGTGCCGCTGCAATGCCCGTTGGGCGGTCAGTACGAGTACGACCCGATCGAGAAACGTTGGCGAAGCACGGCGTGGAGCGGCAACGAACCGCTGGCAACGCCACCGGCCGATTACGTCGCGCCGTTGCTGAATTGGTTCCGCGGCGGACGGTTCACGATGACGCAGTATTCTGACCGCCTGGTCGCCGACGTGGAGATCACCGTCGCGCGTGGCGCGGGAGATGGGTACTGAGTACTGAATACTGAGTATTGGCCTATTGACTGAGCATGTTGCGGTACATGCTGATGCCGGCCGGTCCGACGAGGACGACGAAGATACCGGGGAAGATGAACAAGACGAGCGGGAAGATCATCTTCACCGCGGTCTTGGCCGCTTTTTCTTCAGCGATCTGACGTCGTCGGGTTCGCATCGCGTCACTCTGGACCCGCAGCGCGGCGGCGATGGAGGACCCGAATTTATCGGCTTGGATCAGGATCGACGCGAGCTGTTTCAAGTCATCGACGCCGCTGCGGAAGCCGAGTGCCTGGAGCACTTCGCTACGTGATCGCCCGAGCTGAAGTTGCTTGTTGGCGATTCCGAATTCTTCGCCGATCTCCTTGTGACTCTTTTCCATTTCGTCGGCGACTTTTCGGAGGGCTTGGTCCATCCCCAGACCGGCTTCGACACAGACGACCATCAAGTCGAGTGCATCGGGCAGGCCGAGGAAGATTTTCTCCATCCGCTTTTTGGCCATCATCCCGAGGGCGAATTTCGGGATCATGAAACCGATGATCAGCCCGCCGCCGACTTTGATGATCATGTCTTGGCCGAAGCCGTTGGCGAACAGCCCGTAGGCGCTGCCGATGAACAGTCCCAGCGCGGAAGCACCGAGCTGGATGGTTTTGTAGACGACCGGTGCGGCTTCGCGTCGGAAGCCGGCGTTCATCAAGATTTCGCGGAGCTGGCCCATCTCCTTTTCGTTTCCGCTGACCTTGCCGGCCAGCGGTGTGGCGGCTTTTTCCAGGTAAGCGGTCAGGGCTTCGTTCTTTTTGCTGGCGGCGTCATCACCCGCGGCGGCAGACGCTTGGCCGGCGCGACGCTTTCGCATCATGTCCAAACGTGCTTCGGCGCGAGGCTTGTCGTCTCCGGAGACGCGTGCCAAGACGAACCACATGCCCACGGTCACGAACAGAAAGATCGCACCGGCGGTGACGTAGATGGGATTGAGCGAAAGGGCTAGCAGAAGGGTCATCGTAAGGATCCGGTTGGCCGGTAAAAGACGGGTCTGACGGTGAAGGGTGGGATTCGGGTTAGACTTTGATCGTGATGATCTTTTTGATCACCAAGGCGCCGATGATCTGGGTGATCAACCCGAAGCCGAGCATGTAGCGACCGATCTCGTCGGTAAACAGCATCATCACGTACTCCTTGTTGAGGTAGAGCATGACGATAAACAGCACCGGTGGCAGGGCCAGCAGAACGGCACCACTCATTCGGCCTTCCCCGGTCAACGCTTGGATCTGGCCGAGGATTTGCAATCGTTCGCGAATCAGGTGTCCGATCTTGTCCAAAATCTCGGCCAAGTCACCGCCGGTTTGACGCTGCAGAACGACGGCGGTGGCAAAGAATCGGAGGTCCATGTTGGGGACCCGATCGGCCATGTCTTCGATCGCTTCATCGAGCGGGATGCCGAGGTTTTGTTCTTCGAACGCACGCCCGAACTCGCGTGCCAACGGGTCTTCCATCTCTTTGGACACCAAGCCGAAACCGGCGTTAAGCGAGTGACCGGCACGCAGCGATCGGCCGAGCAATTCGAGGGCCTCGGGCATCTGCTTGCCGAACTTGGAAAGTCGACGTTTTCGTTTGACCATCAACCAACCGACCGGGACGAGTGCGAAGATCGGACCGACGAAGATGGCCAGCAGTTTGAAGGGACTGGCGATGCACAGGGCGACGCCGGCACCGAAGGCCCCCAGACAGATCATCGCGAATTGTGCCGGTGGCATCCGCACGTCGGCCTGGTCCAGATACTCGCCCAGACCGGGCAGGCTCTTCATGATGCTGCCGATGAGTCCGGAGGCATCTTCAAAGCCGCCCTCCATCAGCAACGAACCGGTTTCTTCGGCTTGTTTCCCGCCGCTGACACGACGCCGCGACGCGATCTGCGCCAGTCGGTCTTCGGTCGCGGTATTGTCACCGCCGGGAACAAGCATGTTGGCAGCAAGTGCCACCAAGGAGGCGACAAAGATGCCGACGGCGATGATGATGACGGTACCGGTCATGTCAAATCAGGTCGTTGAGGTTGGGAGAAGTCGTTGAGTCGTAATCGGGTGGGGTCGTGAGGGCGGTCCGCCCTACGCTTGCATCATGGTTCGCTCACGGAACGCACTGGATGGCAACCGCACGCCGGCGGCTTCCAGTTTGTCCATGAAGGTCGGTCGGACGCCGGAACATTCGAAGGTTCCGTACGCCTTGCCGTCTTCACCGATGCCTTTTTGATCGAACTTGTAGATGTCTTGCAGCACGATGGTGTCTTGTTCCATCCCGACCACTTCGGTGATCGCGGTGACACGTCGCGGTCCGCCCTGCAAGCGGTTGGCTTGGATCAGCACATCGACCGCACCGGCGATCTGTTGCCGAATCGCTTTGACGGGCAACTCGAAGCCGGCCATCATGACCATCGTTTCCAGACGGGCGATGGCGTCGCGCGGAGTGTTGGCGTGAAGCGTGGTCAACGAACCGTCGTGACCGGTGTTCATCGCCTGCAACATGTCCAGTGTTTCACCGCCACGACATTCCCCGATGATGATCCGTTCGGGACGCATCCGCAGGGCGTTCTTGACCAGGTCGGTGGCGGTCACCGCTCCGTTGCCTTCGATGTTGGGCGGACGTGTTTCCAGCCGCACGACATGGTCTTGTTGCAGTTGCAATTCCGCCGCGTCTTCGATCGTCACAATTCGGTCGCTGTGACCGATGAAAGACGAAAGCGTGTTGAGCAGTGTGGTTTTACCTGAACCGGTACCGCCGGCGATGATGCAATTGAGCCGGGCTTTGATGCAACCTTCCAGCAACATCACCATTTCCGGGGTGAAGGCTTTGTAGTTGAGCAGGTCTTCCAGCTTCAACGGGTTGCTGCCGAAACGTCGAATACTGACCGCGGCTCCGTCCAGGGCGAGCGGGGGAATGATCGCGTTGACCCGCGATCCGTCTTCCAGACGCGCGTCCACCATCGGGCAGGTTTCATCGACGCGACGTCCGACCTTGCTGACGATCCGGTCGATGATCTGCAACAGGTGCTTGCCGTCGCGGAACTCCACGTCGGTCTTCTGCATCTGGCCGCCCTTTTCGACATAGATGCTCTTGGGGCCGTTGATCAAAATGTCGCTGACCTTGGGGTCTTTGAGGATCAATTCCAGCGGCCCGAGCCCGAAGGTTTCGTCCAGCACCTCGTCGACGATGCGTTCGCGTTCTTGACGATTGAGCAGCGCATCATCGGCATCGCAGAGGTGTTCGATGACGACGCGGATTTCGCGACGCAACGCATCACCCTTCATGTCTCCGACGCGTGACAGGTCGAGCTTGTCGACCAACTTGCCGTGAATCCGAGTCTTGATTTCTTCGAATTGATCTTGGCGACTATCCGCTTTGCCGGGCATTGATCGAGTTGCCATATCTGTAGTCTCGTCCTTAGGATTGCGCGATCGCGAGGTGCGGGGTGGGTGAAATCGTGTCGCCTCGCCGTGTTGGCAGGCAGACCGGCCAACTGTCCCGTGCGAGTCGTTTGGGTTGTGCGGGTCATCCGGGCCAGCCACCTCGGCAAAGACCGCCGAACGCTGGATGCGGGAATGAACCCTGGAAAAACATAGGATGCAAAACCGCGACATCGGCAATCCGATTGGATTTTCTTGCCGGCAACCAAACCGCTTGATCGGCAAGGGGTGGACGGGCCGAGACGGACCAAACGTGTCCCCGGCGGCCCAAGAATTCGCGCATGACAGCCACCACCGAGCCAACCGAACTGCGGCCCCCACCCCAGTCCCCTCCAATCGCGTCACCGTCGATCGAACACTGTGACGCGCTGATCGTCTCGCTGACCTCGCAGCGTTTCGTGATCGTGCGTCGCGGAGACAAGATCCGGCTCTGGTCGGCCGAACAGATCTGCCGGCCGATCCGATTGCTGCGACCGGGCGAGCGGGTGTATTACAACGGACGGCTCGAGACGGTGCGTGCGCTGACGGTCTACTGAATGGCCGGTCTACTGAGTGGCAGGACGCTGGGCGGGAAGCAGGACGCGTTGTCCCGTTTCGTGGCTTTGGCGGGCCGCTTGAACCACGGCGGCGGCTTCGTAAGCATCGACCAGACCGCCCAGGTCACGGACCAAACTGGTCACGCTGCGATGGAATTGACGCAGCATGCGTTCGCCGACCGGCGATTCGGTCTCCAACGATTCGACATGGCGGCCGGCATCATCGAACCACACCAGGCTGCTGGGCAGATCGATGAAGGCGACACCGTTTTCGCACTGGATTTTCATCGCCGCCGGCGAACGAAAGCTGGCCGCTTCTTTCCAACGACTCGGCAGCGTGCCGTCGGTGGCGATCTCCGCGATCACGCCTTGAGCCGGCGAGCAGTCGTATTGAAGCATCAATGATTGGAACGTGTTTACCTCGCAGACCGACGTGACGCAGTGCGGGGTTTTGCCGACGACGTAGCGGCACCAATCGACCAGCTCGACCAATTCCGAATCGTCGGTGCGACAGGCCGACGGCCCGGCGTCACAGGGTGTTCGGTCGCTGATCGATTGGCGATGCACGCGGATCAGCCGTGGCGGCCCCAGGCGTGTCGCGATCAACTCTTTCAACCGCAGCGTCGCCGGGGCGAATCGACGCGGCAATTCGGCCATGAACGATACGCCGCTCTGCTCGATCGCCCGCAGCACCGCATTTTGACGATGCGGATCAAAGTCCAGGCCGGCGGCCCAGTAGACCGCCTTGCCCGCCTGGCAGGCGGCCAGCGCCGGCAACCAGCCGAGCCAACACTGCTTCAAAATCAACACGGCGTCGATGTCGCAGCGGTAGACCAGACTGCGATAGCCGTCGATCGGGTCCGCCTGGAACTCGGCGGCGGTGGATTCGGCTAATTTTGAAATCGTGCTGTAGACCGCACGGACATCGAACCGATCGTCCAGCATGCGGAGTGCCGGCCGGTAGCGTGTTTGCCACAGATCCCCCAGCCCGATCAGTCCAATTCGAAGCTTCATCAGGTCGACGTCTCAAACGCGGCGGTTTCGTGCGGAAATCGGGAACGCCCTGCGTCGCACCGCTTGGCAACGATTCGTTCGGCGATGAACAGGTTTTGCAAACAACGGCTTCCTACGGGGATTTCCAAACAAGGGCGCGCATCGAACCTTTCTCGCGACACGTGCACTTGCGTACACTTGCCGTTTTCGCCGAGCGGTCTTCCGATTGGCACGCCCCAACTTGTTGTCTAACAGCAGCTTAGCGACTGGGCGGCGAATTGGCTCTCGGGTGCTTCAATTTAGCACGCTGAACCGCAATTTGATAATCACAGAAATCTAATCAGCACGGCTTGAAGCCGACCCGGGCAGCCATATACTCCGCCCAGTCTACCCGGACCCTGCCTTCGGAAGCCTTTCACCAGGCGTTCCAGAATGGTTCTGGGGAGGACGGAGGCGAGAATTCGTTTGTGAAAGACGATCTCACCTTAGGGACGATTGTTGGTCAGTTGGGCACCGATCGAGACGGCGAGCCGAATCGATGCGGGAACACGCCGGGTTGATCAACAACGGGAAAACTAGCCCTCGGCGGTTCCTCGTCTGAATGAATCGACATCTTTTCATCGCTTTTCATTCAAATCACCGACATTGTGTCGCCATCGCCGAACGGTAATTTTGCTTGAAAAAAGGAGCTAGGAATGGTTTCGTTGCTGTTAGCTGTAGTGCTTGGTAGTGTCACGTCGGCATCGTTGAAAACCGATTACGCCGAGGCTTACCGAGAATCGGTAGCACAGGACAAGCCGTTGATGGTCGTCGTGGGAGCACCCTGGTGCCCGGCGTGCAACGTGCTGAAACAGACCACCTTGGAGCCGATGGCCCAAACCGGAGAGTTGGACGAGGTGAGCGTGGCGGTGTTGGATCGCGATGCGAACCCCGAGTTGGTCAAGCAGTTGACCAAGGGCGAGCGAATGCTTCCCCAGATCATCATGTTCACCCGCACGGGCGGGGGAGAGTGGAAGCGTCATCAATTGAAAGGCTATCAAACCCAGCAGCCGGTCCGAAATCTGATTCGCTCGGCCGTTTCACTGGGACGCGGTTGAACGCTGCCGATCGGCGGCGAGTGCTCCGGCGGTGAAGTCGAGCGACTCCGTCTACCTGAAACGCGTCGCGGGCCGTTATGATTTCGCTTGGCCCGCGACCGTTTCTCGCGGGCGAAGCTTTTGATTCTGACGTGCTAGCCAACCATGACGATTCCCCAACACCTCCAGCACCTCATTCGCTCCGATGAGCCCCTCGCCCCCTTGGTCTGGCTCGGGATCGGCGGTCCGGCCCATTTCTTCGCCGAACCGGTCGATGCTGAGC
>NZ_JBFHKV010000137.1:0-11631 GCF_041595215.1 Stieleria sp.
CAAAATCTCGCAAGCGGTCGGTCGCGTTGGGCTCATAAGCAACTGCCAACTGGGCTAATTGTTTCAAACGTGTGGTATCGCGGGGTCCGCACACCGGTGCGAGGGCGGCGGCCAAGTGCTGGACCGCACGTGCGATCCCGACTTCGGTGACCAGATCCCTGACGTAGCCGGCCGACATGCCCTCGACCTGACCCAGTGGAGAATGGTCGACATGAAACTTCCAACGACCATCGGCGGGATGTTCAGCCATCATGAATGCCGACAGGACCAAGTCGACCGCGGCGGAATCGACCAACGGGTTTCCGCCTTCCTGGCTGACGTCGACGCCGAGTTGTTCCAGCAGGAAGATCAGATTGGCGACGCCTTTGTTGGTGCGAGTGAGGACACCGATCGAACGATCCGGCGCGGCGCGCGAGAGTTCGGCAATGCGTCGGGCAGCCAACTGATAACAGGCCTGCGTCTTTTCCGCGCCGTCGCGGCTGTCGATCTTTTCGCAGGTCTCCATGCGAACGTAACCGGGTAACGAAGCCTTGAACGCCACGTGTTGCGGGAACCGTTTGGCGAACTGCTTGACGGCGCGGGCTTCGTAGGTCGCCTTGTCGGCGTCGTGACCGTCGGAGGCGGCGTTGGCGATCTTGTGTCGCGAGAGGTTCTTGAAAACGCGATTGATCAAATCCATGATCACCGGGCTGCTGCGGAAACTCGTGTTCTGTTCGATCGATTCGACGCCGCCGATCTCGGCACTGACCGCATCAAAGATTTCCGCCACGCCGCCACGCCAGCCGTAGATCGCTTGCTTGGTGTCCCCGACACAGAAAAACGAGCGTTTGACTGCGGCTTCCGGATCGGGATCGGGGTCGATGGCCGCATCGGCCGATCGAAAGGCCAGCGGCCGAAGGACCTGCCACTGGGCCGGCGAGGTGTCTTGGAATTCGTCCAACAAAACATGGTCGATCGCGCCGTCCAAGCGTCGACTGATCGAGCGGTGGTCGACCTTGGCAAACTGTTTCGCCAACCGCACGGCGATGTCGTCAAAGCCGAGTGTTCGCAAGGATTGTTTCAGCTGCGCGACTTGTCCGTCGTACAACGCCAAGACCTGACCGGTGGCGTCGTTTTGTGCCGCCAACAGCGAAAGGGTGTTGGAACGCGCGGCGGCGTACAACGCGCCCAGTGCGTCATCCAGGCCGTCGGGCAACGCGGATCGGCCCAGTTTCGTCGGCTCGCCGCTGCGTTTGGCCTTGGCATAGTTCTTGATCAGCGTTTCGGTCGCCAACGAATCGAATTGACGCGTCTCAAGTAATTCAGCCATCGCATCGAGTTTGGCGCGAACCGTTTTCTGGGGCGGTTCGGACAGGCGAAAGGAACCGGCGGCGGACGTCAACGCGGCATCGTCGGGCGCGGTGGGCGCGTCCAGATTGGTCCACGCCTCGGGCGCCGTCTGACGTGCTTTCGTGTACGCGCCCGAGACGATTTGAATTAGCTCACGAACGATCGAGCGTTTGGTTTCACCTTTACTGAGCATCGCCAACAGGGTCGCCAACTCGCCGGGCTGGAGCATTGAGACCATCGAATCGATCGCGCGTTCGCGCAACCACGCTTCTTCGATCTCGTCGGTCAGTCGCCAAACCGGCGGCAGTTGCAATTCAAAGGGAAACGATTTGGCCAGCTGGGTGAACAAGCTGTCCAAGGTGCAGATGCGGATGCGATGAATGTTTGCGACCAGACGCTGCAACAGTTGCAAACACAGACTGCGGGGCAATGTTTCCAGGCCGACCTGCCGGCGCAGATCCTCCAGCGCCGTATCGTTTTCCGGATCAGCGGCTTCGGCCAACGTCAACAGGATCCGCTCCAGAATTTCGCCGGCAGCTTTGCGTGTGAACGTGGTCGCGAGAATCGATTCGGGGGCCGCTCCCTGGAACAGAATCTGCAACAGTCGTGCGGTCAAACGATACGTTTTCCCCGTACCGGCCGATGCCCGCACCAAGACGGGCGGCAGGTTGCCGTCGAGGAACACGTCGCTGGGGGAACGGTCGTGGGATGTGATTTCGGTGCTCACTGGTCGTTGTCTCCTTCCGCGATCGCCGCACCGGCCAGCATGCGACTGGCAACTCCGGTTTGCAAAATCATTTCGTAATCGTCGTACATCACGCCTTGGTCGCTGGGTGCGAAATCACAGGCAAAGATGCGGAGGACGCATTGATGAATCAGATCCTTGGCTTGTTCCATCAGCGGTTCGTCGAATTCCGCGATGTTGATTTTGGACTCTTCCGCTTTGTCGCTGACATTAAAATAGCCGAGTTGGACCTCTTGCGGCGGCGCTTCGATGCCGAGAAAGGGCACCATCATTCGGTACAGCGGCAATTGCAGATCGATCCATTCGTATTGGCCGGTGTCGCGGTTTTTGCGAAGGTGTTTTTTCTCCGGTTTGTGACCGTGGGTCTTGTAGTCCAAGATCGCCCATTGTCCGGTTTGAACGTTGCGGTCGATCCGATCGAAACGCCCTCGCAATCCCATTTTTTTTCCGTCCACCGTGATCGAAGCCCCTTTGGATTCTTCGACGCTGGCTTCGGTCGCATGAATTCTCCAGCCCTGCTCGATGCGTTTGGCTTGCTCGGCGGCGACGAAGTGCAAGCGCCGCTCGGCTTGACGGACTTGCAGCCGGACGGCGCTTTCGGCGTGATCGCCGTATTGGTCGGCTGCGTACTGGTGTAAGTGATGACGCAACGATTCAAAGATTCGCTTTTCGTCGGCTTCGTCTTTCTCGGCAGACTCTCCAAAGTGCTCGACCGCGGCATGGACCAAGTCGCCGAACTGGTTGGCGGCCAGCTCGCGGGCCAAGTCGTCGACGGGTTTCAGATTCAGCACATGTCGCAGGTAAAACCGATAGGGGCATTCGAGGTAGGCCTTGAAAGCCGTCACGCTCATCGATTTGACGGGGCATTCGTCAGGATGGAATTCTGGAATGGGAAGATCGGTCGTTTTGCGATCGCTGTCCCAGCGGTGCGAAACGTTGACCTTGTCGCGCGTTCCGGCCAGCAGCATCCGGATTCGCCGAGCCACGTCCGGGGGTGATGAAGCGGACAATAAACGGCTGGGCGGCGTGGGTGTTCCGTCGGCAGAATGCTTGCCCACGATCATTCGGATGTCTCGGCGAGTCGACAGCAGCAACTGCGTCGCATACAGATCACGGGCGTAGCGGCGTTCGTTGTCGGCGATTCGCAGTCGCGAACGCAGCGAACCGGGCAGAAACGGATCACTGGTGACCGCCGAGGGCACGAAGGGATGATTGAAACCGACCACGACCATTGCCGGCGAATCATCCAATGCCAAATCCAACCAGCCATGAATTTGTATGTCATCGGTGTTCTGGTTCTGCCCGACACGCAGATCGGATAGACGTGAGGTGATCATTTCCAACGCCGACGCGGCGGTGACGGGCGCGTCCAAGTGGCGGCTGAGTTTGGTGAAGCGTGTCAAAAGATCACGGACTTTCGCGACCGCTTCGACGGTCAACCGGCGATCGGGCCGAGTCGCATCGGCAGCTCCCAGGCCGGCAGCTTCCAGGTCGGCAGTTCCCAAGTCGGCGTAAATCGAATCCAGCCAGTGCAGCAGCCGGTCGCACCAGTCGGCGATCGGTTGGGTCGGTCGCGGTCCGTCGGACAGATGCTTGGGAAGCAGGGGCGCGAGCCAGGCAAGGACGGCACGGCGCAGTTGTTCCGCCGCGGGATAGTGCTTCAGCGCCGCCGGCGGTAACGGATCGGACAGTCGCACCGGCAGATGATTGGCAAGCATCTGGTCGAGCGGAATCAGGTAGTCCGGCTGGGCCGCGTCACTTTGGGGTTCGTTGAGTTGAGCGAGGAGGAATCGATGAACATCGCCGTGCCGCACCAGTGCCGCGAGCGATCGCCAGGTCGGCCGGGCGATCAAGGTGGCGGTGAGTGAAACGAGTCGCCCCACGGCGGTCGACGCGACGGTCCAGCCGACGTGCCGGTAGGTCGAAAACCCGCATCCGTCGAGTTGCATTTCGGTGGCGGCGACGTGTGAATCATCGGTCACGCCGACGGCAATCTGTTCCGGTTGATAGCGCGATGCGAATTCCGTCACCGCCTCGCTGACCGCGGTCGCTTGATCGGCGATGTCGCCGGCCGGTACCAGATGGTCATCGGTCAGCGGCAATTGGAACTCGGCAAAGGCGTCCGGCTTGAGGCAGCCGAGCCAATCAAAGCAAGCTTCCTTGTCCTCGGGGGCCGCGATGAAGGCCACGACGTCGCGTTCGACTTCGGCGATCACCTTGGCAATCGATGGATTGAGGTCACTGGTGCCGACCAGCGCGATCAAGCGTCCCGACCGAATCGTTTTTCGTTTGATCGCACGCCGACGCTGCTGGTGTGGGTCGCTGCGCCCGGCCGTGGCAAGTTCGCCGAGGTAGAGTTCGAAGAGTTCTTGCAGCAGTTTCCAACGGGCTTGCTCGGCATCGCTGTCGGTGACCGAAACCACGTCCGCGAAACTCACCTCGTGGGCCGCCAGATCGGCCGTCAATCGCCGCAACGTCCCGGCGAGTTCCAGCCAGGGGCCGATCGCATCGGATTCCGGCAGCACGGGCAGCAGCGGTCGCAATGACTCGGCGTCGCGATGTCGCAACACCCGCGCCCAGGCCAGCGTTTGCTCGAACTCGATCGCGATCGGGGCCTCGGGTTGGTAGAGCAGTTCGGCCAATTCTCCCGACGTCGTGATGCGGGGCGCGAGATAGTCGAGTCCCTGGTCATCGGCCGCCGATTGCAACAGCCGGCCGAAACGCAGCATCGACTGGGCCGTCGGCAGCACGCAAATCCAGTCGCTCAAGTCCAAACGGCCGGTTTCGCCCGCCTGATCGATGAAATAGCGGACCACCCCGGGCAGCAAGGGCCGATCCCAGCCCAGAAACTCGCGTCGGCACAGCAATTCGGGAAAAAGATCAAATGACACGGCGAAGCAGCCCCCCTGGTGAAAATCCGTTTTTAAGCCTGCGGCGTTGTTGTCGTGTCCGGTCGTGACACGTCTGGTCCAATCCTATCGATTCCGGGCTTTTTGTGTGACCCGTGGAGCCAATCCATGGCCGCACGGCCGCGACAAACGATTCCAGCGTTACAGGTGCTAGAGGCCCGAGAATCGTTAATGTCGCGCCAACACGCATCCGATACGTAAACCAACGGACATACAGTGCGCAATCACCGTGTGCCGTCGGTGTGCCGAGGGGGGCACATCCTTTCGATGAACCGAACGTGGTTCATTGGGGCCGAAATCACCGGGACCTAGGAACGCGGCATGCGTGTGAACAACGCGAAAATGACAAGCCAAAACGGCGACCCATCCAAACGAATCGCCAAGCGAGCGGTTCTGGTGGCGGTGTTGGTCGCGTCCGGCTCTACTGCGGGCGGTCAACAACCGCAGGGCGGGATGATCCAATCGCGTTTCTTCAATCAAAACAACACCACGCCGGGAATCGTCCATGGCGGTGCACACACTGCATCCCCGATGCCCGTGGGCGCGGTCCAGTCCAATCCGTTTGTCACGCCCGGACAGGCTCCGGCGACTCCCGCCCACGGGGCGGTCCAGTCTGCGACCACGGCCGGCGTCCATCCGTCGATGGCGGCGTCCCCGGTGGGACGCGTGCGGCAAAATCCGCGGTTCCATGCCTCGTCAGCGACCGGCGTCAGCGACCGACCGCTCATCGCGCTCGGATCCAGCGAGCACGTCCCCGCGACTCAGGTCGAGGCCTTTGACCGGTTCGGCCCTGTCCCCGCCGAGGCGTTCGCCCAGCCGAACTCACCCGATCAAGCACAACTGTCTTGGGCGGCTAAAACAGCGGCCATCAACTCTCCGGCGCCGCTGGCGATCCCGACCGGTGCGGCCACGCCGATCCGGTCCGCATCGTCATCCAACGCCGCGTCTCGGCTGACCGCCGGGCACACCGCGCCCATCGGCATCGCCGCCGAACAGGATTCACGTGTCATTCCGGTCGCCGACGCCCGCGACGAGCAGACGCCGATCCAAGAAACGCAACCGATCTTCTTCACCCTGTCCGATGACACGGCCGAAGCCGGTGATGCGTTCACCAGCGAATATGAAGTCGAATCCGACACTGAGATCCCGGCAACAGAGACTCCAGCAACAAAAGCTTCGGTCGCGGCAGTCCCTCCGACCGACAACGCTGAGAAACTCGAAGTGGAATCGACACCCAGCGTTCAGGCACCCGCTGAGGAACCTGCTGAGCAAGTTGCTGAGCAACCGATGCAGACGGATCCGAACGCGGAGCCCGTGGTAACCGAACCCGAGACGTCTGAGCCCGAGACGTCTGAGCCCGAGACGTCTGAGCCCGAGACGTCAGAGCCCGAAGCATCGCAGCCTGAAGCTTCGCAGCCAGCGACGCCACCGGTTGCCGCTGAGACGCCGGTGAAACTCGCTCCGGCGGTGAATTTTGCCGCCGAAGCCTTGGCTCCACTCGGTGACCATGCGGTCGCCGCTGCTGAGACGATGGCCCCGTCCGATGTCGATGCGGACCAAGCCGACGACACTGGGGTCGACGAGTTGGTGGTCAGCAACCGAGCACGCGTGCCGCTGACCGCCAAGTCTCGCGTCATCGACGCCGAACAGCGCGTCACACCGCAAGCGGACTCACAGGTCCCGGTACTGCTGCAACGCAAAACCGTCGCGATCGCGACGCCGCCGATCGAATTGCAATTCGGCGATAGCGACAACGCGGTGGTGCAATCCACGATCGATCCGATTCGTTTTGAACCCGCTCCAGCGGCGCGCCAGGACGATTCGGTAACGGATCGTCCCACCTCGGCCGCGATCAGCGAAAGCTTGGGATCCGCTGAGGAGGCGGAGATGCCGTTGGTCCCCAAGGCGGCCGTCGCCCAAACGTTGGAAGATCGCTCCAACGACGTCCAGGACGCTGCTCCGGTCGGCTCGATCGTCCAGCCGAAACGCGACGCGATGGAAACCATTTCCCGACGCGATCCCGTTGCCAGCCGAACGCCGCTGAGCCAGCCCGTTGCCAGCCAGCCTACCGCCAGCCAGCCTACCGCCAGCCAGCCCGTTGCCAGCCAGCCCGAACGGAGAGCGTTGCCGGCACAGGCCCCTGGGCACGCGATCGTCACGTCGGTCGCGCCGGGTATCGAACAGATCGGCACCGATGAAACCCCGTTGATCGCGGCTCCGGTCGCGGTCAATCCGTCACACGCCGGCGCGTCTCGCACCGCAGTCGTTCAACCGCCCAACCGCACGACGCCTTCGAGCACTCGCGCACGGCTCGCGTCGTCTCGCCACAGCATCATGCGTCGGTCGATCGAACCGGAGCAGAAACGAATTGATGTAACCGTTCCCGACCCGAACCTGTCATCGTCGCAAGGGGATCACACGCAAGACTCCGGCGGACAACGCGCCGCGGTCGTCCTGCAACTCAAACGTGCCCAGGTGCGATCGATGACGATCGGCGGTCGAGTACGGCGATTCACGATCGAAAACAAGGACGTCTGCCAGGCGTTCGCTTCCAGTGCCAACCAGATCAAATTGATCGGTACCGGCACGGGCCAGACCGAATTGACGATCTGGGCGGATGTCACCGACGGCGAGCCGACTCGCAAACAAACCTTTCAAATTCAAGTCAGCGAAGGGGTCGATGCGATCGGCGACAAGGTCGCCGCGCACACCGAGTTGCTGAACGATTCGATCGATCAAGCCTTTCCGACGGCCAGCGTTGTCGTGTCCCTGCGGGGCGGAGAGTTGGTCGTCACCGGTCACTGCGACGACGAAGACACGGCGAAACAGATCGTTCGCATGGTTCGAAAAAGTTGCCTCGTCCCGGTCCAAGACAACTTGAAAGTTAGATGATCCCAGCGGGCCGGTTTGCTCAGCGCCCAGGGACGGGGCCGACATGCCAAACGCGATTCAACCTGATTCAGATACGTCACACTAACCACTGATCCTTTGCGGCATTGTGCCGCACCGATTACGTCAACGAGGTTCGACATGAACATCCCTCTGATCCACTCCGTCATCCGGCGTCACGCCGCAAGGGTTCTGGCGATCGCCGCGGCCGCCATGATCGCTGGTAGCGGCGCCGTGGCTTCGGCGCAAACCGGATTGGTGGGCGCACTCGGCGGAGACCAACAGGTGTCTTCCTCGGGCGCCGCGATGTTCGGTCCGGGAACCAAGATCATTTCCGCCTCCGACGTCCGCACCGCGGCCGACGTCAGCCCCAGCGGACTCGCCCCGGGATCGATCTCACAAGCCATGGCCACCACCTCGGGGCCGCTCGGATCGCTCAACGCCGGCCGCGTCGCGCAAGTCAACTACGGCTGCCAAAGCTGCATGCAAGGCTCCTGCAACGGATCATGCAACGGCTACGGGATGTCCGGCTACGGTGGGCAATCCATGGCCTGCGGGATTCCCTGCGATCCCTATTACTATGTGTTCGTCGAAGCGATGTACCTCGAACGCAACGGCGCAGACGGATTCAGCCTGACCCGCAACGCTCGGATGGACGACTTCGGATTCGAATGGGTGCCACGGATCACGTTCGGTACCCTGCCGAACTGCGTCAACGGTTACGAATTCACCTTCGTCGGACCGACCGAATGGAATCGCAACCTGCGGGTCGTGGACACCAACTCACCGGGAACCATCGATTCGCACCTGTTCGACGGCGACGGCCCCGCGACGGTGGCCAATCCCCATCCGCAAAACTTCGATGGCACGTTTCTGGATCCGTTCGACAACGCCAACCTGCAAACCCAGTTCTACAATACCGAGTACTGGAGTGCGGAATTGAACAAGACGCTCGTCGGTTGGGATGTCGCCAGAGCCCTGTTCGGTGGACGCGTGATTCGCGTCGAAGAAGATTATGGCTACGCGTCCGAAAAGGACATCTTCACATCGTACTCGGACCTGACCGCGAGCACGCAGAACACGATGGCCGGGCTTCAGCTCGGACTCGACCTGCTGTATCCGGTCACGCAGCACGTTTACACCGACGTGCGACTGCGGGGCGGCCTGTACTATAACTTTGCCGATTCCGACGTTCGACTTCGCAACCAAGGCGTCACCGTGCTCCACAACAGTCGCGACGATGACGACTTTTCAGGTGTCTTCGACATCGGGTTGGGGCTTCGCTACCAATTGGGCGAGATGCTGTCGATCCGCGGCGGCGGAGAATTGCTCTACATCACCAACACCGCTTTGGTCCCCGGTCAAGTCAAAGCGAACGTCACCAATGCAATGGGAACCCGCATCGACATGAACGACGGTCTGCTGTTCTACGGCGGATCCTTCGGGGTCGAACTGCGGTACTAAACGCCTCGCGGGGAGACTTCGGCAGCGATTGCTCTGCTGTCTCCTACGGGTTGGACCAGCGTTTCAACCAGTCAACGATTCAACCAGTCAACGATTCACCCAGTAGCCGCCCGGTTCTCTCCGCTTCGAGAAACACTCGAAACCGGAGAGGATCTCGCGGCTATTTTTTTTGTTTTCCGGCGACCTTCTTCTGCAGCCAGTTTTGCACGCTCTGTTTGGATTCTTTGTGCTCTTCTGGCTCACTCGACAAGGCGATGTCGGCGGTCAGTTTCTCGGGCTTGACCTCGCGTGCTTCTCCACGCCCGATATCCCGCAGACAGCGCGGACAGGTGCGGGGCGGCTGGCTGATGCGGATCCCGCACGAGGGACAGTAATACTGAACCTCCTGGCGGACCGCGGCTTCAAACAAGCCGCCGACGTCGCTGGCCGGGAACCACGCCGAGTCGTTCTTGCGCAAACGTGTCTCGGGTTTGATCTCACCCTTGCGGACCATCGCCAATAATTCGCTCGGACGCAACGGTCCCACTTCCGTCTGAACGTTGCCTTCCATTCGCTGTAAAAACCAAGCCGTCACGGTTCGATTCGCTCCCTTGAAAATCCCCGGTTCGCTGCGCCGTTCAATGCACCTCGCCAAGGTTCATCGGCGGCGCGAACAGGGGCCATCGTCTCAACCTAAAGCACTTGTGTCGGGGCCGGATGGCCCACTTGGATTCATGCCGTCAGCCCAGTCGCCTGCGTCGTCTTTCGACTGCTGTCCCAGTTTAGCAGAATCACGCGGCAGGCGGCAAAAAACGCAAGGCCTTGCGTTTTCGCGTCGTTTGGCGAGATAATGACATGCCGATTCTCTCGCCTTGCACCAACCGGTCGCCCATGCGCTGTCCATTTTGCCACCTCGACGAAGACCGTGTCCTGGACACCAGGACAGCCGAAGGCGGTTACATGATTCGCCGAAAACGGGTCTGCACCAATTGTAACCGCAGATTCGGGACGGTCGAGAAAATCGAGCAGTTGACGTTGCGCGTCGTCAAACGCGATCAAACCCGGGAACCCCTCGAACGCGAGAAAATCCGCCGCGGAATCGAGCGGGCTTGCTCTAAACGATCCGTCCCGAGCGACAAGATCGAACAGGTCGTGCAAAGCATCGAAACGCAAATCTACCAGGAATACGAGACGGAAATTCCGGCCAAGGAGGTCGGTGAGATCGTCATGGCACACTTGGCACGACTGGACGAAGTGGCCTACATCCGATTTGCTAGCGTCTATCAGGAATTTCATTCCGCCGACGACTTCATCAATGAAGTCACCCGGCTGACGAAACGGCCGATCCGCAGCTGACGCACGCGCCGGACTGCGAGTGCTCGGGCCACATTTGATGTTGGGGTTGCGTTGATCGAACGGAAAAGCGGGTCAGGCTGGAACTTGCGGAGCGATGACTTACCCACTGAGCCCACGGATAGCAGGGCGAACCCACGGATTCTTGCACCCTGTCATCCGTGGGTTCGCGCTGCTATCCGTGGGTATCATTCTCGATCGTTAGCCCGGGCAAATTGCTGGAGTGCTTCGTCCAGATTGAGTTTGAGGGTTGATCACGATTGGTGAGCCGCTGGCCGTAAGGCCTCGGGCATTGGTTAGGCCCGGCCGCTTACGCGTCACGGCTCACTAAACCAACAAGCCGTTGGCGGAGCACTAACGTTTGGAACGTGACTGCATCCACCACGCGTACTCGGTGACGGTGATCGTCCCGTCGCGATTGGCGTCGGCATCGGCAGGACTCATCAGCATCTTCTTCCATTCGCTGGCGACCAGTTTCTTGTCCCCGTTGGCATCGTAGCGACCGATGATTCGCTCGGCGTAGCTGACCATCTTGTCATCGGGTGTGCCGACCGGGCCGCCGCCATCGGTGGAGCTCGACGATGCGGATGAGGTGGAGGCCATCGTGGTGGCCGAAGGCGTGCTGGCACCCCGCTCGACCGCTTGGACGGCTTCCTCGGCCGTGATCACACCGTCGCGATTGAGGTCCGATTGAAAGAACTCATTGACGGTGTCGTCATCCCATTTGGTTGCGAATTCGGCCATTTCGACCTGGCCATCCTGGTTGGCATCCTTGTCGGTGAAGAATCCCGGCAAGCCTTCCGGCGTCCGTTTTTCGCCGCTGATCCGGTACGATTTTCGGCCACCATAGACGTCTGGCGGTTCGACATCGCCGCTGCGATCACTCTCGCGGCGGCGGTTGCGATCGTCGTCGCGTGACTGTTCGGACGACTGGCGGCGACGGGCGTAGCGCACCGCGAGTTC
>NZ_JBFHKV010000138.1:0-11624 GCF_041595215.1 Stieleria sp.
AGTAGGCCGTAGTGGACGAGGCGACGAGTCCTCGACCCGAAAATTGAGTAGGCCGTAGTGGACGAGGCGACGAGTCCTCGACCCGAGAATTGAGCGAATTTGCTATCCGTCACACGCCAGGGTGATACGGATTTCGTCGTAACTGACTTCGCCGCCCAAGTGATCAAAGATCGGTTTCATTTTTCCGTCGCCGGCCAAATGCTTATTTGCCAAGACGCGTTGGGCTGATTCAGGTTTCACCCAGGGCGTCGGATCATTGATGCCGTGGTGCCGGATGTAATCGGCCAGATACTTGACGATCGTGCTTTGGGCGCGGGACATCTTTTGAGCGACCGATTCGATCGAATCGCCCGAACGAAAGTAATCAAACGCGGCCAACGAGCTGATGGCGGGGACGAAGGAGTCACTCCCATCGGCAGACTTCTTGCTGCGTCCGGTGGCCGTCAACTTGGGCGTCCCTTGACCACGCAGCAGACGCCGGCCTGATTCGGTCGGCGCCAGCGTTTTGTAGGAGCCGCTGCGACGGAGGTATTTCTGGCTGATCAGTTGTTGGATCCACACTTTGATCGCCATCGGACCATGGTCGCCGAGGGCGCCGAAACTGTTCAGCCGGTCGTGATTGGACTGGAAGATACGTTTGTCGGATTTTCCCGCCAGCACGCGGGCGACATGTCCGGCACCGTACTTTTGTTTCAACTCCTGCACGCACGCGACAACGGTTCGCGCGATGTCGGACGACTGGTCGTGCAGTTCCAACTCGCCCAGGCAAACATCACAGGCGCCGCAACGCATCACGCCGTAGTCCTGTCCGAAGTATTCGACGATCGCTTTATGCCGACATTTGACGTCGTTACAGAGTTCAAACATGGCCTGTAGCGAATCTCGGGCGACTTGACCGGCTTCGCCGTGCATCACGTCGCTCCAGACCAGGAAGTCACGTGGACTGTGCAGCAACACGCACTCCGCATCCAGCCCGTCGCGACCGGCTCGACCGCTTTCCTGCTGGTAGTGTTCGACGGACTTCGGCATCCCGGTGTGAATCACAAACCGAATATTCGCTTTGTCGATTCCCATGCCAAAGGCGATCGTGGCGACGACGATGTCGCAGCGACCCTGCATGAAACTGTCTTGGTTCGCCTTCCGCTGCGGCGCGGTCAGGCCGGCGTGGTACGGTTTGGCTTTCAACCCCAGCGTCCGCAACGCCTGGGTCGTCGTATCGACTTCGCGACGGCTGAGACAATACACGATGCCCGACTGGCCCCGGTGACGATTGACGACGTCCATGATCTGCTGCATCTTTTGCCGAGAGCGGATCATCCGATACGTCAGATTCGGGCGATCAAAATTTCCGATCAGAAAACTCGGCTCGCAAAGCCCGAGCTGGCGAGCGATGTCGCGGCGGACCGGCTGCGAAGCCGTTGCGGTGAACGCATGAACGGACGCCTCGGGGAACACCTGCTTGAGCGTCTTGAGCTGCTGATACTCCGGGCGAAAATCGTGCCCCCATTGGCTGACGCAGTGTGCTTCATCGATCGCGAAATAGCGGACACATTGCTGCTGACGCAAGAAACCGAGCGTCTTGGGCGAGAGCAAGCGTTCGGGGGCCAGGTACAGCAATCGAAGTTCGCCGCGACGAATTCGTTCGGCAACCTCCCGCTTTTCGGTTTCGTTTTGCGTGCTGTTGATCAGCGCCGCCGGAACTCGCTTTTCCCTCAGCGCATCAACCTGGTCCTTCATCAACGAAATCAGCGGCGAGACGACGACCGCAAGCCCCTTGTCGCGAGGGCCATCACTGTGGCGGCCGTCACTGCGGGAACCATTGTTACACAGTGCCGGGGCTTGAAAGCAAATCGACTTGCCGGCTCCGGTGGGCAGCACCGTCAAGCTGTCACGGCCGGCGAGAATGGTCTCAATCGACTGCTCTTGAAGCGGGCGAAATGAATCGTAGCCCCAAACGTTCTTCAACACACACCGTACATCATCCATCGGTCTTTCCCTGAAAACTTGAGTGCAATTGACAAAAGTGATCGGGTAGTCCGATGGCTGGTGTGGGACTCAAAACGTCCCCGCGCCCAGCGGCGATCAGTTCGCTGGGCGAATCATTGCAAGTCGGCGGGATCAAGTCAACTATTTTTTCAACGCGATGACCCGCGATGCCCCCGGCGGACAGGATCATCCTCCGCATCACCAACCCTTCCGATAGAATGAACACTCCGCATCGCAAATTCCTGTTTCGATGAGCCTTACCGGATGACCGTGCCCGAATCTTTCCACTACGTCCATCTGCCTTGCGGCGAGTTCACCGAGATCCGTGGCCCCGAGTTTGAATCGGTCGCCAATCCGCTCTCGGGAATTCAGACCACACTCTGCGCCCACTGCGGACAGCAAGACGATGTGGAAGAGTTTTGCTGGGAGGGCTCGGAGGAAACGATCGCCGACTACTACCACCGACTGTTGCTGCAAATCCCGGAACAGGAACTCGACCGAGCCGGCCGCGCGGGCATGTTCAAGTACTTGATCATGGGTGGCATTGGCGGATTCGCCGCCGGCGTGTTCATCGGATTGATTCTGGGGAGACTAGGGCCGATCGTGGCGATTGTCGGTGGATTGATCGCCGTGTTGTTGTTGACGACGCTCGGCGTGTTGATGGGGTTCCTGCACTTCGAAAACAACGTCGTGGCCCCGGTCGTCAAGAAGTATTGGAACGTGGACGACGTTCGGCTGCTCGTCCAGCAATGATCGACTGCTGGTTTCCAGACTTTGCATCGCATCGAGTCGGAGTCTATGCTGGAAACGCTCTAGAACTCGAACCGCCCCCTCATTTTAGTCCAGCAAGTGATGTCCAGCGAGCCGCGAGCGAGCCAAGCCGGCGAACTCACTTGGGAAATCGCCAACCTCTATCCTCGGCAGGGAGCATGGTCGGAGTCGGATTACCTGAGTTTGGACGCTGGGCGACTGGTCGAGTTTGACGGTGGTTTCTTGGAGATCCTGCGCATGCCGACGGAATTGCACCAGGCCATCACACTCTTCCTCTGGCTTCAGCTTCAAGCCTTCATCAAAACCAACAGCCATGCGCAGGGCGTATGCTTGGTCGCTCCACTGCCGGTTCGTTTGTGGGAGGGAAAGTTTCGTGAGCCTGATGTGATGTACATGTCAGCTGAGAACCGCGAGCAACGGACTGCCAAGTATTGGAAGGGCGCCGACTTGGTGATGGAGATTGTCAGCGAGAACGATCCGGATCGCGACTGGGTCGAGAAGCGGCACGATTATGCGAAAGCCGGCATCAGCGAGTACTGGATCGTCGATCCGCGTGATCGCAGCATTACCGTTTTTGGGCTTGCCGAATCCGTATCCATCTACCACGAACTGAGCCGAAGCATCGACGGCCAACAGGCACCGTCGCGGTTGCTGAACGGATTTGTCGTAGATGTATCCACCGTGTTTGATCGCCCCGAACTGACACAGTAGCAGCGGCCGACGGAAGATCATGCTCCAACCCAATCAAACGTGTCGCGACGGCCATTGGAGTCATTGGTGCTGGTGGACGGCGCTGGCGTTGCTCGTGTTCGGTCTGCCACAATGCAGTTTGCTGGTCATCAAAGCGATGGTCTGGATTCCGCTGGGCAACATCATGAGCGATCCAGAGGAGATCGCGATCAGCTTTGCGATCTATGGCGTTTCAACAGCGATCTCGTTCGCGTCGAGTCTGGTGATCCTGGCCGCCATCCTGCTCCGTGCCGGACGCGGTTGGCAGCGTTTGTTGATGGCGGCCGGTTTTGTGGCCGTGCACTGTCTGGTGACGGGACTCGTGCTGCTCGCCACAAATTTCCGCTGGATCCAACTCGCGATGCAAAGCGACACGGAGTACCTGCGCGTGGTCTCGCACCTGCTGATGTCTCCGGCCCTCTCGTTTGCCTCGGTGTTTCCGGCCGCGGTCATGCAGTTTTTCAGCGGATGGACGATCACACGCGGCCGGCAGGCTCCCAAAACTCACGTCGTCAACGTGCTCGCGCTGATGGAATGGGTACTGGTCAGCGCGCTGATTTTCACCTTCGTTCGACTGTCGTTTGTCGCCAATTATCAGTCCAACGTCGATGTGTTGTTTTATGAAGCCTTGATCGTGATGTTGCCGGCGATCGGGGTGGGGATCGTCACGATGCTGCTGTTTCGCTGGCTGCTGCGAGCAGACGGGCAACCGCGCCGCTTTGGAATCATCGTGATGATCGCGTTGATCCATGGTGCCGTCTTCGCCGCCGCCGTGGTCACGCAACAGATCAAGGACAATGGCATGGGGCAAGATCTGACCTTGCACTACAGCGTCGCCCCCTTGTCGACTTGCGCGACCGGAACACTGATCGCCGCCGCCGTCGTCTTCTGCCTCCGTCGGCTCGGCTATCGAATGCACGCCAGCGGAAAGCGTTAGCGACCGGCGCGTGATGGACTGGACATTCACACCTGCCACTGGCTAACGCCACGTGCCGGGAGGATCACTTCATCTTCACGCGACACAAGAAGTTGTCCGCGGTGATGTACAGGTACGCTTCTTCGGCATCGAAGGTGCAATTGCTGACGCGACCGCCGGTGATGATGCGACCGAGTAACTTGCCGGCGGGCGAGAGCACGTAGATCGCGCCCGGGCCGCTGCCGAAGATCGTTCCATCTTTTTTGACGGTCATCCCGTCGGGAAGTCCCGGATAGTCCTTCATCGCCTCTTTGGCATCGTGCAAGACCTTTCCCTGGCCCAGCTTGCCGTCATCACCGATCGGAAACGCCATCCAGATCGGGCGTTCGGGATCACTTTGCGCGACGTAAAGTGTTTTCTCGTCCGGCGACAAACCGATCCCGTTGGGCCGCGTCATCTCTTTGGTCAGCAGCGTCAGCGTTCCGTCGGCGCCGAGTCGGTAGACGCCACAGAAATCCAGTTCGCGTCGCGGGTCCTCGGCGCGTTCGGGTAAACCGTAAGGCGGGTCGGTGAAGTACAGATTGCCGGATTTGTCGAACGTCAAATCGTTGGGACTGTTCAGCCGCTTTCCTTGGTAGCGATCGACCAAGGTCCGTTTGCCGCCGCCGCGGGTGAGCACCGAAACACGACGGTCACCGTGCTCGCACATCGTCAACCGATGTTCCGGATCGAGTGTCAGCCCGTTGGATCCGGGTTCCAAGCCGTAGTAACTGACACCGGTGTAGCCGCTCGGCCGCATGAACAATTCGACGCCGCGCGACTGGGACCAACGGAAGATACTGTTGCGTGGGATGTCGGAGAACAGCAAATGGCCGCCTCCATCGTCCGCGATCCAGACCGGCCCCTCGGTCCAGGTGAACCCCCCCGCCAGCACTTCAATCTTGGTGGCGGCGTCGGCATAGGTTTCCATCTCCGGCGCCAACACTTCGATCTGGCCGATGGTGGAGGGCGTTTGTGCGACGCCGCAGGTGGCGAGACCGAGCAACAGCAGACTGAGTAGTTTTCGCATCGAGTTGAATCAAAAGGAAAGGAAGAGCGTTATTCCGCGTCCTTTAGTGTATCCAAATCGTTTTCCGGTTTGCGAATTTGTGCCCGAGGTTTTTCGGTAATGGTTCCGGGGACCAACCAGGGGCCGGTGGAATGTTCGTTGATGATGCGGAACAGTTCGGTGTTGTCGATCGACTCGACCTCCAACAACCGTTGCGTGATCGCTTCGAGCACCTCGCGCCGCTGGGTCAAAATTTCGCGGGTTTGGGTGAGTGCGTCCTCGACGATCCTGGACACTTCCTTGTCGATCAGTTTGGCGGTGTCTTCCCCGTACGTCATGCTGTGTCCGTTGCCGCCGGATCCGGTCAGAAACGGCGACGCGGTGCTGCGGCGATAATTGATCCGTCCCAGCCGGCTCATGCCATAGTCCATCACCATGCTGCGGGCGATTTCGGTGCAGCGTTCCAAGTCGTTTTGGGCGCCGGTGCTGATGTCCTGCAACACCATTTCCTCGGCCAAGGTGCCGCCCAGCAAAACCTTCATCCGGCTTTCCAATTCCAGCTTGGTCATCAAATAACGCTCGGATTCGGGACGCTGCATGGTGTAGCCCAGCGCGGCGAACCCGCGGGGGATGATGCTGACCTTGTGGACCGGATCGGTGTTGGGCAGTGCGGCGGCGACCAGAGCGTGGGCGGCTTCGTGATAGGCCACGCGGATCTTTTCGTCTTCGTTCATCACGCGGTTTTTCTTTTCCAAGCCGGCGGTCACGCGATCGACCGCTTCGTCGAACTCGGTCGTGCTGACGGCCGATTTGTCCGACCGCGCCGCCAACAACGCCGCTTCGTTGACCAGATTGGCCAGGTCGGCGCCGACAAAACCGCTGGTGATCGACGCGATGTGTCGCAGGTCGACATCGTCGTCCAATTTCACACTGCGGACGTGGACCTTCAAGATCGCTTCGCGGCCGGCGAGATCGGGCCGGTCGACCAAGACTTGGCGGTCAAAACGCCCCGGACGCAGCAACGCCGGGTCGAGCGTTTCGGGACGGTTGGTGGCCGCGACCACGATGACTCCGTTGTTGGAATCAAAGCCGTCCATTTCGACCAACAAGGCGTTGAGCGTTTGCTCTCGTTCGTCGTGGCCGCCGACCACGCTGCCCGAACGGCTTTTGCCGAGCGCATCGAGTTCGTCGATGAAAATAATGCACGGCGCGCGGCTGGTCGCCTGCTGAAACATATCGCGAACCCGCGCCGCACCGACGCCGACGAACATTTCGACAAAGTCGCTGCCGGACAGGCTGAAGAACGGCACTCCGGCTTCACCGGCGATCGCCTTGGCCAACAGCGTCTTGCCCGTCCCGGGCGGTCCGACCAGCAACACGCCCTTGGGGATTCGGCCGCCGAGCGCCTGGTATTTTTCGCTGTTCTTGAGGAAGTCGACGACCTCACGGACCTCTTCGACCGCTTCGTCAATGCCCGCGGCGTCTTCGAAGGAGATCGACAGGTCTTCTTGGCCGTGCAGTTTGCCGCGGCTGCGGGAGAATGACATCGGAGAACCGACTCCGCCGATTCGCCGCAACATGATCACGCCGATCGCGATGATCGCGCCGAGCATGAATAGATTGAACCAATTGTCCGCCAACCATCGATTGGGGCGGGCGTTGTCCCAAGTCACCCCCGAGTCCCGCAAGATCTGGTCAAAGTAGGCGTCTTGGGTTTCGTTCTGCACGCGGATGGTCTTGAAATCCGTCTTCGTCGGCACGTTCTCGGGGTCATCCTCTGCTTTTCGGCCCGATCCCAACGAGCGATACATCACCGTCCCGGTGATTTCTTCGTCGCCGAGTAACACGAGCTGTAAATCAGAGAACTCCAGCTGAATCTTTGGATCCTTGGGCGAATCGACCACCACGCGAGGCGTTTCCGGCTGGCCGCCTTCGCGTTCGATTTTCTTTTGTTTGGCATGTTCGACGAGCAGCTTGGCCAAGTCGGGGTAACGCAGCGAGCGAGTGTTCTGGCCGAACAGCAGGGCGCTCATCATCACCGCCAGGATCACGCCGATGATGACCAACCAAACGCCACCGGTCCGCGTTTCGCGCGACGGCGCGTCGCCGCCTCGGTTGTTTTGGTCATCGGAACCGCGATTGGATCGTTTCTTGTCACTCATCGAAGATTGATATCTGCGTCGAAAGATGGGAAAGAGAGGCGACGTCGGTCACCGAAGCGTTTGGTGGTTCGGCCCAGACACGCGACGTCCGCGTGGTGCGAATCGAGCAAATTAATCGAATCCAACCAAATCACACGCCATTGTTCGGTCCAATGGCACGCGGGACAACCCAGCGCGGGCCGAGCATAACGCAAGGTCGGGTCGTAACAATCGAACGGATCGTCCATGATAAAGGTTTCAAGGGATTCTACCGGAGCTGATGGAACCGTCACCGTGACCAAACTCTCAACCGCCCCCCCCTGCGAATCCGAGTTGCCTGCCGACCGTTCCAAGCGATCGACGGTCAACGTTGCGGTCCTGGGGGCGACCGGCAGCATCGGCACTTCGACCGCCGAAGTGATCGGTCATTTGAATCGCATCGACCCGGACCATGCATGGCGGTTGTGGGCCGCATCGGGGCACAACAATCTGGACGTGTTGGAAACGCTGGCCGGACAGGCCTGTCGAGACGGCCGAGCACCGGCGCGTCTGATTTTTTCCGATCCCTCATCGATCTCGCCCGAAACGGCGCTGCGGCGATTTGAATCGCTGTTGGACCATTCGGGCGGGCTGCGGTTCGGCCCCGACCAGCTGGTCGACGCCGCACGCGATCCCGAAGTCGACGTGGTGGTGGCAGCGATCGTCGGCCGTGCGGGACTGGAAAGTACCGTCGCAGCGGTCGAAGCCGGCAAACGCGTGGCGCTTGCCAACAAGGAAACACTGGTCGTGGCCGGCGGCCTGGTCAGCGAGAAAGTGGCCCAATCCGACGCCCAGCTGCTGCCGGTCGACAGCGAGCACTCGGCGATCTGGCAGTGCATCGCGCACTCGCCGAGCCCCGCCAAGCGGTTGATTCTGACCGCCAGCGGCGGCCCGTTTCGGTCCGCCAGCGCGGCGGAGATGCGAAACGCCACGCCGGACTGCGCCCTGGCGCACCCCACCTGGCAGATGGGGCGGAAAATTTCGATCGATTCGGCGACAATGATGAACAAGGCGTTGGAGATCATCGAAGCCAGGTGGCTGTTTGACGTCTCGGCCGACCAAATCGAGGTGATGATCCATCCGCAGTCGATCATTCATTCGATGGTGGAATTCCAAGACAGCTCGGTGCTCGCTCAACTCAGTCCACCGGACATGCGATTGCCGATTCAGTATGCTCTGACGCACCCCCGACGTCTGCCTTGTCCGACGCCGCCGTTGGATCGCCAACAGACCTGGGATTTGAGTCTTCAACCGGTCGATTTGGATCGTTTTCCGGCGTTGACACTCGGTTTTGAGGTCGCCAGGGCCGGCGGAACCGCCGGCGCGGTGGTCAATGCGGCCAATGAAGTCGCGGTCGGTCTATTCCTGGACGGCGAAATTCGGTTTACTGACATCGTCCCCCTGTGCCAAAAAATGCTCGAAAACCACACCTTCGAGCAGCGGCCCGGATTGGCCCGTCTGCTGGAATTAGACCAATGGGCACGCCAAGAAACGCGGCATTGTGCCGAACGCCTTACATCCCCTCCTCGTAGATAACCAACGATATGATCAGCGATCTGTTCCTCCTGCTAGCCGAATCCGAACCGGAGGGTCTGATGGCGGTGGGAAGCAAATTCCTGCTTTGGACGCGGGTGGCGCTCGGCATCGGCCTGGTCATCTTCGTCCATGAACTGGGGCATTTTGTCGCCGCGAAGACCTTCGGCGTCAAATGCGAAAAGTTTTACGTGGGCTTCGATCCGCCGATGAAGATCGGCCCGATCAAGCTGCCGTCGACGCTCGGCAAATTCACCTACGGCGAGACGGAATACGGGATCGGAATCATCCCGCTGGGCGGCTACGTCAAAATGCTCGGCCAGGACGATGACCCGCGCAAGATGAAAGACGAAGCGGCCCGAGCGCGGCAGTTGGCCGGCGACGAAGAGGTCGATGACGATCAGGACGGTGAATCGGACGCGTCCGCAGCGAGCGAACTGGCGGAATTGGATCCCCGCAGCCTGCCGGCCAAACCCGTCTGGCAACGCATGATCATCATGAGTGCCGGAGTGTTCATGAACGTCGTGACCGGTGCGATGTTCGCCGCCGCCGCGTTCTTTTATGGCGTCCCCTACACCCCCGCCATCATCGGCGGCGTGACCCCGGGCGGCCCCGCCTGGCAAGCCGGAATCGAACCCGGCGGACAAGTCGTCTCGGTCGACGGCATGGACGACGCCCAAATGCACTTCCGCGAGATGCGTTCGGCGATCTTGCATGCCGGGTTGGAAACCCCGGACCGCCCGATCCCGTTGACGGTCGCCTTCGACAGCCGCAATGTTCAATACGAACTCGTCACCCAGCCCCATCCGCTGCAGAACCGGTTTCGGATGATCGGCATCACCAGCCCGACATCGACCACGCTCAGCGATTCCGAAAACGCGGCCCCCCGCAGTGTCGCCGCAGACGTGTTGACCGAGCAAGATCTGGGCGCGACGATCGTCTCCTTTAACGGCACACCGATCGACGAAAACGCGATGGTCCCCGGCACGCCGTTGTTCGACTATCTGAACACACATCCCGATCAATCGATCCAATTGGGACTGCGTCGCGCCGACGGCAGCAATCACGTCGTCGAATTGCCGCCGCAGCAATCCAAATGGATCGGGATCCGCACCGCCGCCGGACCGGTCACCGCACTGGTCACCAACGGCCCGGCCGAAAAAGCCGGGCTGAAAGTCGGCGATGTGATCGAAGCGGTGGGCGATGTGACGTCGCCCGACGGAGAGGAATTGGTGCTGATCCTTGCGCAACGCGAGCCGATCGTGTTGACGGTGCGTCGCGGAGAAGAAACGCTGGAAATCGAAATCACTCCCGACGATTCTCCGCAAACCCTCTCGCCCACCTACGGTACCGGCGACAAGGCATCGATCAACGCCTACGGTTTTGCCTTCGATTTGCCCGCCACGGTCAGCGCCTTCGACCGAGCACTTTTGGTCAAGGGCGACGAACTGCAACCGACCGACGAACTGAAGAGCATCACGCTGCTGGCGAGCAACGAATACCCGGATGATTTCTCGACCGGTCCGCTCGCCGGCCTGGTCGAAGAACTGTCCAAGGGATGGAAATTTGATGAAGTCCAGACGGCGGCCGGGTTCTTTGAATCGATTCAATCACTTCCCGAAGGAACCGAGTTCAAAGTGTTGGCCGAACGTGCCGAAACCGGTGTGATCGTCGAATCGGTGGTGAAACTGACGACAGATCAACGCGTCCGGTTCGAACGCGGACTGGGCTTGGTCGCAGCCGAAGAAATCCAGACGGCGAGCTCGTTGAAGGAAGCGTCGGTGCTGGGGATTCGTGAATGCCGGCGCCGACTCGGCGAAGTCTTTCGGTTCCTCAACATGCTGGTCCACGGCAGCGTCAGTAAAGATCAAGTCGGCGGGCCGATCAAGATTTTCCAAGTCGCCGGTAGCGAAGCCGAACGCGGCGTTTCGGCTCAACTGCTGTTCTTGACGATGCTCAGCATGAACCTGGCGGTGCTCAATTTCTTGCCGATCCCCGTCCTGGACGGTGGTCACATGGTGTTTCTGATCTGCGAAGCGATCATGGGGCGTCGTGTGAACGAAGAACTGGAGATGCGTTTGACGCTGGTCGGCGGGCTGATGCTGCTGGCGCTGATGGTGTTCGTGTTCTTCAATGATTTGATCAATATCTAGGCCGAGTGGGTCGTCGTTGGATCATCAGCCGTTCGTCGCGGAAGGAGGTAGCGGAACGGCGCGAGCCGTCCGGTAGCAGCCGCAAAAACGCCCGAAAGACCTGAGGGCTCGCGCCCTACCGCTAACAATTGACGAAGGTAGCGGAACGGCGCGAGCCGTCCGGTAGCAGCTGCAAAAACGCCCGAAAGACCGGAGGGCTCGCGCCCTACCGCTAACAATTGACGAAGGTAGCGGAACGGCGCAAGCCGTCCGGCTGCAGCCGCAAAAAAGCCCAAAAGACCGGAGGGCTCGCGCCCTACCGCTAACAA
>NZ_JBFHKV010000139.1:0-11611 GCF_041595215.1 Stieleria sp.
AAGGCTTGCTCTTCATCAGCAGCAACGCCGGCGATTTGAACGCTGGCGGCGAGCTCATCATGGTCGACCTCGCCACACGGCAACAAACCCCCGTCGCGACCGGAGGCACCCGCGGCGACATCGTCCAAGCCACCGCCGACGGCAGGCTGCTGATCAGCCAATCCAACCAAGTCGACGTCCTACAACCGCTGATCGCCCCCCAAGTCGCCTTCACCAACCCCGCTGAAAACGGCGTCGCGGCACTGCCGTTGGGGAGCGTTCAAATCACGTTTGATCAAGCGATGTTCGTAGGCGGCGATGAAGAGTCCGGCTCCGTAGTGAACTCGAACCTGTACGCGCTGCAAGGCGTCGACAGCGGAACGGTGCAGATTGAGTCGGTGTCGTACGATTCCGCCGGACAAACCGTTGTGTTGTCGTTCGGTGCACTCCTTCCTGACGTCTACACGCTGACGGTCGATGCCGATGTGCGGAGTGTTCAGGGCATCGAGATGGGAACCGACTTTATCGCTTCCTTCACCGCCGTTTCCGACTTCACCCCGTTCGTCGATTTCGAATTTGGCCAGGCTCGTTCGGACCGAACCAACCAAACGATTTCGTACGATGCATCGCTCATCAACCGAGCCCCATTCGATCTGTCTCTGCCGGCCTTGCTTGTCGTCAATCCACAAGACTGGTTCGTTGGGCAGCCGCAAGACTCAGCGCGTCCGTCGGGTAGCGATTTGTGGTTACTCGACTTGAGTGACCAGCTAGTCGATGGCCGATTGCGACCTGGCGAATCGGTGACCGGTAAGACCATTACAGTCGATAATCCGGAGGGTCAACGCCTGATTTTCGAGTATGGACTGTACACATTGCCGACCGTAAACCAGGCACCGCTCTTTTCCAGTCAGCCCGTTGTTAACGCTGTGGTCGATGAGGGATACACCTACCAGGCGGTTGCCAACGACCCGGATGGCATCAGCATCGCCTATCTGCTTGTTGACGCTCCCGAGGGCATGAGTCTCGATACGACAACCGGTCAGATCACATGGACGCCGAATCAGGACAGTTCGGCACAGGTTGACGTGGCAGTGCGTGCTTACGACACCCGAGGTGGATTCGCAGAGCAATCGTTTACGATCGACGTCGACGGCGGCAACCGCGCGCCCGTGATCGAAACGATCGATGGGCCATTGGTTGGTTCCGAGAACGAACCGATGGAGTTGCGAATCGGAGCGAGCGATCCCGACGGCGATCCGATCGTGATGTGGGTTGAAAACTTGCCGGCGGGTGCTCGATTTGACGCATCGATCAACACGATCCGTTGGACACCCGGTTTTGCAGATGCCGGAACGTATCCCGGCATTACGATTGTGGCGACCGATGGTCGACTTCGCACCGTCTCGAGGACCGAGTGGTTGATCGAACCGGTCAATCAACCCCCGCAGGTGGTGACACCCGCAGCCATCACCGTGCGGCAAGGCGAAACGGTCCGCATTGGCTTACAGGCGAGCGACGCGGACCGAGACGACCTCACGTTTACGAGTTCGTTCCTCCCCTATGGCGCCACGCTTGATCCGACCACCGGTCTGTTCACTTGGCCCGTCGACTTCACGCAAGTCGGCCAATACGAGATTCCTATCACGGTCGATGATGGAGTAGACGTCACTGAACTGACGCTACAGGTCACCGCGCTGAACGAGAACGCGGCTCCCCGAACCGATGCAGTCGGGCAATGGGTGGTGCAGGAAGGGCAAACCGTTCGGTTTCAAGTGTTTGCGAACGATCCCGATCGCCCGGGTACCCTGCCGCCGCAGCGAGATCCCAGCGGCGAACTGATTGAAACGCAAACATTTGGTGTTCCCTATACGATCGTCACCTCGGCGTCGAATCTGCCACCGGGATCGACCTTCGATTTGGAAACCGGCATGTTCCAATGGACGCCCGGTTTTGACGCTGCTGGCAACTACACACCCGAGTTCACCAGCACCGATGATGGCGACCAGACGGGGCTGCCAAAATCGGACATTGTCCAAGTTCCGATCACAGTGTTGAACACCAATCGCCCGCCCGTGCTGGATCTGATCGACAACGTGGTGCTGCGGCGCGGAGACGTGATCGAATTGCCGATCGTAGCGACCGATGCGGACGGCAATCCGCTCTCGCTCGCAGCATCGGGGTTGCCCGGCTATCCGCTACCATCGTTCATGACGTTTGTCGATGACGGAAGCGGAAACGGCCGGTTGTCAATTGCGCCGGAAGCGAATCATCGGGGCGACTATCCAATTACGTTGATTGCGACGGACAACGGCGACGGCAATCCGCGTCAAATCTTCCGTGACACGTCGACGTTTGTCGTGAGCGTCGAATCACCCAACGAGCCACCAGTCCTTTCGACTATCGGGGACAGCGTCGCGGTCGTCGGCCAACCGATCGAGTTATCTTTACGCGTCACCGACCTGGACGAAGACGCGCTTACCTTTAGCGCTGTCGGTTTGCCAGCGGGTGCGACGTTGACCCCCCAAGCCATCTACGGCCGAGCAGTGTTTCAGTGGACGCCCAGTGCGGATGATGTCGGCACTCACACGATGACGATCCGGGTCGAGGACAGTGGCAATGGGGATACAACAAATATCTTGGTCGCTGAAGAAACGGTCAACCTGATCGTGAAACTGACCAACACCGCGCCCGAACTCCAAAGCATCGGAACACTGGCAGTCGCCGAGCAGGACGTACTCGACGTGCAACTGACGGCGACCGATCCGGACGGCGACGCGATCACCTATCGGGCCGACGATCTTCCACCGGGAGCTGAATTGGATGCGTTGTCTGGAAGGCTGCGGTGGACCCCCAATCTGTTCCAGGCCGGCACCTACACGGTGCAGTTTTCGGCGACCGATGGCCACCTGAGCGACAACGAGACGGTCTCGATTGTGATCGCCAACAACAACCAACCTCCCATTCTGACACCCTTGCCACTGCAGACGGGATTGGAAGACGAAGCGTTACAGTTTGTCGTCAACGCAGATGACCTGGAAGGTGAGCCGATACTGCTGCGTTCGCCCTCACTGCCTGCTGGAGCGCAACTCGATCCGTACACGGGTGCCTTCACCTGGACACCGACATTCGCCCAGGCGGGATCGTACACCTTCCCTATTGAAGCGACCGATGGATCAGGCGGGACCGACACGATCGAGGTTTCGCTCACGATTGCCAACGTCAATCGTGCACCGACCGTGCAGGTCAGCAATCGCGCAGTGACAATCGGCCAGACGCTCGACTTCGTGATCGACGCCACGGATCTCGATGCCGATACTCTGACCTTTTCTGCGAACGGATTGCCGACCGGGGCAACGCTTGATCCGTCAAGCGGTCGATTGACTTGGACACCTGGTGCAGGTCAGGTCGGTGATTACGTCGTCACGTATTTGGTTTCGGACGGACGGACCTCGGCGAGTCGGGCAGCAATTTTGCGTGCATCGCTCACACCGGAGGTACCCGTCGTCCGCATCGAACTGACGCCAAGTTTTCCTGTCGTTCCTGGTCAGACGGTTCAAATCCGATCGTCAATCAGCAGCTTTTCGAAGGTGGCCGACCGCGCCATTTACATCAACGGGCAGCCGCTGGTTCTGGACAGCCGAGGTCGTGGAGAATTTATCCCAGCAGCATCCGGAAAATACACCGTCACGGCAACGGCAACCAACATTCAAGGAGAAAAGGGACAGGCCGAAACGACCCTGAAGGTACGAGCCGGTATCGATCGGGAAGCGCCGTCGGTTTCGCTCGCTACCAACCTGGATCGCGCAATCATCGCAAACGCCACCTCGATCCTCGGCACGGCGACTGATGCGAACCTGGATGGCTGGAAATTGGAATTGGGCTTGCTCGGCGGCAAAGCGTTGCAAACGGTCGGGTCGGGCAGCACGTCCGTCGCGTCGAGTGTGCTGGCGACAATCGATCCGAACCGTTTCCGGAGCGGCCTTTACCGGTTGCGGCTGACCGCCACGGATTTTGACGGACGGCAATCGTTCGATGAGACGGTCTTGGAAATTGCAAGCGAATCCAATTTGAACCGCTATACAAAGATGCAAACCGACCTGTCTGCTGCTCTTGGTGGCGAGCCCTTCGAATTGCGGCGCAGCTACGATTCCTTCGCGGCGGAGACTCCGGAAAGCTTCGGCACCGGATGGAGGTGGACCGATCGTGACCTTCAACTGCAAACCGATGTGAATTCGACTGGACGCGAATCGCTGGGCCAGTTTGCGCCTTACCAATCTGGTACCCGATTGTATTTGACGGCCCCGACGGGTGATCGGATCGGATTCACCTTTGCACCGACCGCCGAGTCGGCGGGTGGAATCACGGTTTATCGCCCGAACTGGATAGCCGACGCCGGCGGTGGCTACCAACTTCGATCAGCCGACACGGTGCTCAGTAAGTCGGGCCGGCGTTTTTATGAACTGACGCGTGCGTTGCCCTATCATCCCGCCGATCCCCGTTTCGATGGTCCCGCTTTCGAGTTGATCGCCGCCGACGGAACGGTGTACCGCTTGAACGCCGAGGGTACGACGGAGAAATTGATTACGCCGAGCGGAACGACCTTCGTCTTCAGCGATTCAGGAATCATCGCATCCAACGGTGAACGGATCGAAATCGCTCGCGATCGTGAGGGACGCATCGTCGAAGTTTTGGTGCCGGGCGATCAACCGATCCGCTATCAATACGATGCCCAGGGACGACTCATCTCGGCCGGTCGCTCGAGCCAACAGGTCGAACGTTACGCCTACGAAACCGGTGGACAAGGACGCCTCGCGATCGCGCAGCGTCGCGCCGGAGGCGAAACGATCGCGTATGATCCCACATTGTCGTTGACACCTCTGCAAGGCGACGTTGGAACGGCGCTGCAATTCAACGGAACGATCATTGACGGCCAACTCGCCGCCGGCGGCACCGACCGCTACAGTTTCCACATCCGTCCGTCGGAACTTAACAGCACACGCGGCGACATTGTCTTGTTGAGCGTCTCGATTGACCAAGTCAGCGGCACGCTGGCACCCGCCGTCCCGCAGATCGATGGGCTGATTCCGCTGACGACACGCACCGATGCGACAAGCTCGTTTGCCCTCTTTGCCGTCGATTCCTCTGGACTAAAGGTCGTGTCGGTGTTGGGGTCAGACACCTTGGGGTCAGGTGAGTACACGCTCAGAATCGAAATAAGCGGAGACATCAATGCCGATGGGCGGGTTGACGGAACCGATGGGCAGTTGCTCGACGCCGGGTTCGGTCTGACGGTCGCCGACCCGGGCTATCAGCTCGCGTTTGATCTGGATCGGGATGGTATCGTCGGCGCTGCAGATGTTCAGATTTTGGGGAGCAACCTGCAGTTTTCCACCAATCAACGTCCCGACGTCGCGGCGCCGTCCACCCGCACGCATCGCAACCTCGAACTCAATATTTCGCTCGGCGGTTTGGTAGTCGATCCAGAAGGCGACGCGGTCACGCTGAGCATTGGCAACGTCGTTGGCGGCACCGCAACGGTCGTCGCTGGTCAAGATGTTCGATTCGTCCCCAGCGATGGATTTGTCGGTACGGCAACGATCGAGGTTGCCGCGCACGACGGCTACAACACGTCACAGGCGGCCGCGATATCGATCGATGTCAGCGGCGCGCCGCTGGTCGGCATTGATTTCGTCAATCGCTCACCGAGTCTGACCAGCGGTGGCCTGTTGCGTGTTGCGGCGGTCGGCGATTTTGCCGATCAAGAGGACGTCCCGCTGCCTGATTCGTATGTCACCTTTGTCTCCAGCGATCCCGACGTCGCAGTCGTGGACACGACCGGTCGGATCGCACCGGTGAATTCCGGTACGACCGTGCTGACGGTCGAAGCTGAGGGGCTGAGAGCAAGCACGCCGCTGAACGTGTTTGACGCGGACGACCCCCGGCCGAATCAGCGGCGAATTGATTTGCAGGTTTACCCGGAGTCGATTGCTTTACCCGATCAGGGAGGAACGCGGCAAATCGTATTGACGGCGAACGGCTCCTTCGTTCAGCCACGAATTCCCGAAAACGTGTTCTACGCCGTCAGCGATCCGAACGTTGTCGAAGTATCCGAAACAGGATTGATCACGTCCAAGAATCCGGGCACCGCGCAGGTCACGATCATCAGCGGTGGCACGGAACAACGGATCGACGTGACGGTCGACACACCCGTCAGCGGACCGGCCGTCATCGGAGCTGAGGGCGGCGTGGTTCGAGGGAGCGACGGATCGTTGTTGCAAGTGCCCGCTGGCGTGCTCGACCTGCCGCAGACATTCGGCATCGCGCCGGTGTCGCTTGGTGATTTGCCGTTCAACATTCCGGCCGAAGTGACCAACGTTGTCGGCGCAATCGATCTGCAATTGGGCGATCAACCATTGGGCGTTCCGGTGCAATTGGCAGTTCCGATGCCGGCCAGCGTACCGGCGGGAACGCAGTTACAGATCTATCGACTTGGCACCGTGCCCGGACCGGACGGCAACGATCGCAACGCACTGTTACAGGAAGACGTGGCAGTGGTCGGTGCGGATGGGATCGCACGAACCACTTCGCCTCCGTTCGCCGGTGTCGACTCCAGTGACGGCGTGCGAGTCTTTAGCTTGGAAGGCTGCCTGACGGCTGTGATGGCTGGGATACTTTCGACCCCCAATCCTCCACTCGCTCCTGCAAGCACCAAGATCGAGTACGCGGTCGGACAATTTATTGAGACGCTGTCCGACAGCATCTGGAAAGGAACGAACACCGATCCCGAATTCGAACGTCAGGAAGACCAAGTGGCGTTGACGATGTGCATCGCCCCGCAGCCGATCACCGTTATCGCGGTTCCGGAAGTGGGTGAAGCCAGTTTTGAAACGTTGACCGTGCCGATCACCAAAGGCATTACGCCGGTTACGTTACCGGTGCCCGAGCTCAATCTCACTCAACCGTCACCGATGATCAGTTCGGTGGAAATTCTAAATCCGGGCCCCGGGGCTAAGCTGAAAATTCATGGTGCCAACCTGACCGCCGAAGGAACGGAAACGGTCAAGGTCGTATTTGAGGCCAAGACAACCATCCCGGTAGTTCCCGATGGAGACATGGTTGTCGAAATCCCAGACGGAATGGCGGTGGGAACGTTCCGGATCAGCGTGCAACACTCCATCGGACAGTCGACGCACCAGTACAGCAACTCGGTGCAAGTCTCGCCACCATTCGAGCAAGTGGTGACGGCGCTGTTCCAAGAGGACAAGGTGGAATTACTTTCGCTTTCCTCACCCACTTCACCGCAGCGAATCCAGTCGATCGCGGTCGGTGACGCGCCGTACGGTGTTGCCACCACGCCGGATGGTTCGCGAACCTACGTGACCAACACTTACCTTCGGGACTCGCGTCAAGGCAACATCTCGGTGATCGATCCGATCGCTCAGCGTAAGATCGCAACAATCGAGCTGTCGAAAACAAGCGGCGCCACACCGTTTGACATCGAAATCGACCCGGCCGGAAAGTTTGCTTTTGTGGGCGACCGAAACCGGGCCGTTTTATATATCGTCGATATCGATTCCAACTCAAAAACGTTCCACCAACATATCCGCACCTTGCCGCTTCAGCAGCCGATCCAAGATGCGGATTCCGATGGGGAATCCGCCGGCGGCAGCTCTCTTTCCATCCCGGTGGGCGTCCGCGGGATGGCCGTCACCTCCGACGGAGAAACGCTGTTGGTTACGGTACCGACTCAGATTCGCCCGAAATCATCGGGAGATTCCAACTTTTCTAACGGGCAATTGTTCCTCGTTGACATCCGTCCGAACCGCAAACCGATTGGAAAAGTGGTTGGATCGCGAAGCGTGGAACCTGCAGTGAGCAATGTCTCGGTCGTTCGAATTGATGACAAGACGGACCAAATCGCCATCGCGAACTACGTCAGCGCTGACAAACGCGGCATCGAGTTTTCCACCTATTCACATGAAACGTCGAGTCTTTCCGCCGGGCGTACGGTCAATCTGACGCTGGGAAGCGAGCAAGACACGTTTGATGTCGATGACGCTCGGAATGTGATTCTGTCCCCGGATGGTAAGTACGCGTTTGTCGCCGGGTTCGCGTATTTCGACGCAGATGTCCCCAGTCGAGTTCACGGCAGCCGGCTCGCTGCGGGCGGTGTTTTTTCCGACCTGCCCGCCGGCAGCACGATCGGCGTGGTCGATGTCGAAGGTGGCAAGCTACTGGGAGCGACCCGCCCGGTAGACGGCGGCTGGTGGTTCGAGATGGAACTGTCACCCGACGGAAAATACTTGTTCGTCAATTCGGGTGGAGCCAATTTGGGCAGCTCTCGGGGCGGGATGTTTATCTACGATGCGGAATTGCTCATTCAGACGGCGATCGGAGGCTCTCAGGAAGAGCGCAACCTGAAACCCCTGAACGATCTCAACGGAGCGATCGATGTCAAATCGGGACTCAAGTACAACCCCGAGACCAACAAGATGGAACCCGTTTCCGGTCGCGCCCCCTTGCCGCTTGGCCGTTCTTGGGGACTGGACCTGCAACGGATTCCGCCACGGATCGATGTGTCGCTTCAGCCGATCAACCTGGCCGAGGAGGGAGATCCGGAGAAACTCTTCACGCCCGATGAACCGGGCAATGGAGCAACGGTTTTTGGTCGCTATCTAAAGGGTATCGACTTGGTCAATGACTTTGTGATCACCCTTAACGATGTGGCTTTAGAAGACGCAGAGACATTCCGTATCACGATCGGTGGCAACCTTGTGATGCTGGACGGAAAGGCACCCGAGTCGTCTGAAGACGTGAATCCGGTTGATGAAGCGCAAACGCTCTTTCAGTATGACGTCGGTTTGCTCGACGGCGGCGAACACCCGCTTGTGATCCAGGCCCTGGACAAAAATTCCCAGCCCATCGTCACCTACAACGGCACGATCGTGGTCGAAGACGAATTGGAACTCGATTTCGATGCGAAAGGCATCGAAGAGACCGCCCCCGATGAGGAAGGCTCAGCCACCGAGACGCCTTACTTTGAAATTGAGGATCTGCGGTTCATCGAGACCCTTGACCACAAAGTCGAGTTCCGTGCTCGGTTGATAGACCTACCGCTTCCCGAGGTCTACAACGACAACCTGAAACTGCGATTCGAAGACCGCGATGGTAATTTCTTGTTCGATCAAAAGGACTTGACATTCGAAATTGAAGAGGGAATGTCCTACGAGGACGCATTCGAGTTCTCTACTGCTGATCTCGTCGATCTCGAGAAGGGTAAGAATCTGGACCCGAACGAGGATAAGAAGGCCCTAAGCAAGCCGGACATGAAAGTTTTCGTGGTTCCCACTAACTCCACGAATACCGACGCGTTTCGATTCAACGAGAGCAGTCCCGAACAAATTCTCAAAGTCGAACTACCGGATTGGATCGGAGAAGTGCCTAAGCTCGATCCAGTGACCAACGAGGAGAGGACAGCCGGTTTCAACCTCGGCAGCAGCAGCTACCTCATCGAGTTGTTCATGCCCGATCAATTGAATCACGAGCTATTCGGCGCTGAAGCAGAAGCAGTCAAACTCTTCACCGGCATCGACCTCGCAACCTATTCAAAACTCGGTCTCGACACGACCGTCGTGATCCCCTGGAACGTCGATGGCAAAGTCGAAGCTGAGGGAGACAAGCTGGAAGCAGATGTCAGACTGTTCGGCAAGCAACTGATCGAAGGCCAGGGAGCGCTTTCCGATGCCGGTCTGGAACTTACACTCGAAGCTGATCCGATCACACTCGGCGCAACATTCCTGACCGTAGCGCTGCCGGAGCGAAGCATTTTACCGGAAGAACTGGATTCGCTTTCAGCACCCTTTCCCTCCAAGTACTCCACAGGATTCAAACTTTTCGATTTTAAATATGGCGAGATCGACCCGGAAAGCGGTGAGCTTGGACCGAAAACGATGTCGTTTCCGGTGGCTACTGTAGCCGGTATCTTAGGCCTCGAAGTGGAGCTTGGCCTGCTGGCATCACTGTCGGGTTACGTGGTCAGCGCGACAATCGCCGCACAGATGAAGCTTGACCTGACGGGAGATTCTCCAACGTTCGTGGGCGGTGACGAAACGTACTTGAAGTTTATTGCCAACCCCGTCTTCGCTGCTCAGGTGGACGCGAGGGCGGCAATCAATGCTACCTTGTTCGGTGGCTTGTTCGAATTTGAGGCGGCGTCCGCCAACATCAAAGGATCAGCCCTCGCTGAAGTTCCCACCGAATTGACGGTCACCTATGGCTCACAAGAAGGGTTCGAGGTCAAGGCGAAATCTGATCTCTTGCTCTCGGCAGAACTGAACTTCGGAGCAAAGGTTTTTTGGGACGACAAGGAAATCGTTTCCGGCACTTACTCGTGGCCCGGTAAAGACAAAGACGGCAACGACAAGCCTCCCGAGCGGATCAACATTTTCTGCCACAACGTCAGTTGTGATACGGAGGAAAATCTGGTCCTGGAGTCCTCCGTCGTTCCTCCAGCCAACTCGATCACCACGCCAAGTGGAAGTGATGCGGGAATCGACTCCAATCTTGACCCATTGGCGACGGTAAGCGCGCAACATTGGGTGACCGTCGGCGCCGGGGAAAGCGATCTCGTTCAGCTTTCCCGCGTCGATCTGGAGTTTGTCGATCTTTCCGACGGCGTTCTGGCGACCTACCAATCGGCGGCCAATGACCCCGGAACACTTTTGCTCTCGAGTGATGCAGCCGGGCACGGCTGGTTCATTGATCCGACCCCTGAAACCGCCGAAGAGTTCTTCTGGGATTCCACAGCCAACCAATACGTTGCGATTCCAGGCGGACCGGCCGACGGAAAAGTCGATCTGGTCACCACGATTCTGCACGAACAGGGTCACGCAATCGGTTTGCATCACTCTGGCGAAAATCCCCACTCCTTGATGAACCACTCGCTGCCGGTCGGCGTGCGTCGATTGCCACACGCGACTGATCTGTTGGAGAACACTCACACGGTCGCCGCATCTCCGCACTCGACGGCCCTACATGTCGCCGCACCGCTCGACGTGACCAACGGAACGTTTGACACGGCAACGACGGATCTGCTGCCCGAAAGCTGGAGCACTGGCGGTGACGTTCGCGTGGTCGGCGGCGCCGCCATGCTGCGGGAACACGATCGCAGCAATACGCGACTGTCGCAAACATTCACGGTGCCCGACGGCACGTCGGCGTTGCAATTCACGATCGTCGATGCTGATCTTCGCGGCGCCGCCGGACAACCGGGCGACGTCTTTGAAGTCGCCTTGCTCGACGCGGATTCCGGCGAACCGCTGGTTGACGTGCCCGCCACGCTGACTCAAACCGACGCCTTGCTGAACGCGCAACCGACCGGACAGGTTCACTTCGGAACCAATGTCCGTGTTCCTAACGCTGCCACCTCCGGTGATTCCGTCTCCTCGCTCGGCGGTTCGACCATCTCCGTCGATCTGAGCGGTGTACCTGCGGGCACCGAAGCGACACTATATTTCGACTTGATTGGATTCGGGGACTCGGACAGCTACGTTGTCCTCGATGACGTTCGACTGCTAAGCGGCGAAATCCCAACACTTGAGTTTGCACTCGATCCGGCGAGTGATTCCGGGAT